>JBGPZN010000637.1:0-2056 GCA_041493815.1 Methylomirabilia bacterium | reverse complement strand
GACGACGACGAGGTCGTCCGCTACCTCATGAAGGGGCTGCTGCGCGACACGCCCTACGTCATGAGCGAGGCCGCCGACGGCGAGGCCGGCCTCGAGCTGGCCCGCGCGCTGCGACCGAGCGTGATCTTCTGCGATCTCCACCTGCCCGGCATGTCGGGCCTGCAGGTGGTGGAGCGCCTGGAGTCCGATCCGGCCACGCGGGACATCCCGATCGTCATCAGCACGGTGCGGGTGCTCACCCGCCAGGAAACCGACGACCTGCACCGGCGCGGGATCGCGGTGATGTCCAAGGAGTCGCTGGCCAACCACGACGGCGCCGCCGAGGTGCGGCGCGCGCTCGTGCGCTGCGGCGTCGAGGAATGACGGTGCCGGCGGACCCGCTGCGGATCCTCAACACCGACGACTACGGGCCGGCGCGCTCCGCCCGCACCAAGCTCCTGCGCCAGGCCGGGTTCGACGTGGTGGAGGCCGAGACGGGCGCCGAGACCCTGCGCCAGGCGGTCGCGGCCCGGCCCCACGTCATCCTGCTCGACGTCAAGCTGCCCGATCTTGACGGCTACGAGGTGTGCCGCCAGCTCAAGGCGCATCCGGTCACCGCCGCCATCCCGGTGCTGCACCTGAGCGCGGCCCACCGCGACGCCGGTGACCACGCCCGCGGCCTCGACGCCGGCGCCGACGGCTTCCTGGTCGAGCCGGTGGCCTCGGAAGTCTTGCTGGCCACCGTCCGCTCGGTCGCCCGGACGCGACGCGCCGAGGACGCGGTGCGGGTGGCCGCGCGCCAGTGGCAGCTCACCTTCGACGCCATCACCGACGCGGTGTGCCTGCTCGATCACGACGGCCGCCTGCTGCGCCACAACACGGTCTTCGCTTCCCTGGCCGGCGACGGCGAGGTGCTGGCCAGGCGCGACGGCGTGGCGATCCTCGGCTGGGTGCTGCGGCGCCCGGCGGCCGAGCTGCGCGACCTGCTGGCGCCCGACCGGCGCGTGGTCCGCGAGTGCCTGGTGGGCAGCCGATGGCTGCAGCTCGTCTCCGAGGCGGTCAAGGACGAGGCGGGCCGGCTGGAGGGCACGCTGATCATCCTGACCGACATCTCCGAGCGCAAGCGCGTGGACACGATGAAGGCCGAGCTGCTGCGCATGGAGCAGCAGGCCCGGCTGGGGGCCGAGGCCTCCAACCGTGCCAAGGACGAGTTCCTGGCCGTGCTCTCGCACGAGCTGCGCACGCCGCTCACGGCCATGCTGGGCTGGATCCGCATGCTGGCCCAAGGCCATCTCAACGCCGCCGCCACCGCGCACGCCATCGAGGTCGTCGAGCGCAACACGCGCCTGCAGGCGCAGATCGTCGAGGATCTCCTCGACGTCTCCCGGATCATCTCCGGCAAGATGACGCTGGAGATCCACGACGTCGTGCCGGCGGCGGTGCTGGAAGCGGCGGCCGACGGCGTCCGGGAGGCGGCCGCCGCCAAGGGGCTGCGCCTTCAGGTCGTGGTCGATCCCGCGCTGGGCACCGTGCGCGGCGACGCCGGCCGGCTGCAGCAGGTCTTCTCCAACCTGCTCTCCAACGCGGTGAAATTCACGCCGGCTGGCGGCCGGGTGGTCGTGTCCGCCGATCGCGAGGACGGCGGCCTGCGCGTGGCCGTCGCCGACAGTGGCCGGGGCATCGAGCCATCGCTGCTGCCCTTCGTGTTCGAGCCGTTCCGCCAGGCCGAGGGGGCCAGCCGCCGCACCCACACGGGGCTGGGGCTGGGCCTGGCCATCGTGCGTCACCTCGTGGAGCTGCACGGCGGCCGGGTGGACGCGGCCAGCGCCGGCCTCGGGCAGGGGACGACGTTCACGGTGTGGCTGCCCGTCGAGCCGCCCTCGATGGAGGCGCTCGACGCCGGCCTCGGCGCGGCCGTCGATCTCGACGGCGCCGACCGCGCCTCGCTGCACGGTGTCCGCCTGCTGGTGGTCGAGGACGACGCCGACACGCGCGAGGTCGTCGGGCTGATGCTGCGGGAGTCGGGGGCCGAGGTGCTCGGCGTGGACAGCGCCGACGCGGCGCTCGACGCCATCAG
>JBGPZN010000219.1:0-6063 GCA_041493815.1 Methylomirabilia bacterium | reverse complement strand
GGCAACCACCGGCGCGTGCTCGTCTCCGAGCTGGCCGGCAAGTCCAACATCCTGTGGAAGGCGCGCGAGTTCGGCATCGACCTCGACCGCGACACCCCCGACTCCCGCCGGATCCTCGATCGGCTCAAGGCGCTCGAGGACGAGGGCTTCCAGTTCGAGGGCGCCGAGGCCTCGTTCGAGCTGCTGATGGAGCGCGCGCTCGGCCGTCACCGGGCGTATTTCGAGCTCGACGCCTACCGCGTCATCGTCGAGGAGCGGAGCGCGAGCGAGGAGCCGGTGGCCGAGGCGACCGTCCGCGTGCGCGTCAAGGGCATGCTGGAGCACACGGCCGCCGCCGGCAACGGGCCGGTCAACGCGCTCGACCACGCGCTCCGCAAGGCGCTGGAGGAGTTCTACCCCAACCTGCGCGAGCTGAAGCTCCTCGACTACAAGGTCCGCATCCTCGACGAGTCGAAGGGCACCGCGGCCAAGACGCGCGTGCTCATCACCTCCGGCGACGGGCGCGAGACGTGGGGAACGGTGGGCGTGGCCGACAACATCATCGAGGCCTCGTGGCAGGCGCTGGTGGACTCGGTCGAGTTCAAGCTGCGGGCCGACGAGCGGCGGACCACCGCATGAAGATCGTCGTCGTCGACGACGAGCCGACGATCGTGCTGATGTGCCGCCGCGTGCTGGAGTCGCAGGGCCACGCCGTGCAGGGCTTCACCGACGTGCGGACGGCGCTGGCCCGGCTCGAGGCCGAGGCCGCCGACCTCCTCGTCGTCGACTACAAGATGCCGGAGCTGAACGGCATCGAGTTCGTCCGGCGGGTGTGGGCGGTGCGGCCCGGCCTGCGCGTGGTGATGATCACCGCCCACGGGACGCGGGAAGTGATCGAGCAGGCGACCCAGAGCGGCGTGAAGACCGTCGTGCTCAAGCCCTTCACGCCGAGCGAGCTGGCCCAGGGCGTGGCCGCCGCCGTCGCGGACACCGACGCGGCACCGGGCGCGCCCGCGCGCTGACGCCGCCCGCCCCGCTCAGATCCCGCGCGTCGCCCTCCAGGCTCGGACCTGCTCGCCGTGCTCGCGATAGTGATGCGCGCTGTTGCCGTCGACGGTCTTCCACGCCGTCTTGCCCGGCTGGAAGCGGTCGGCCGGCACTGCCGCGGCCACCTTCATGAAGGACTCCTCACCCCATGAGGCTCGCCACCTACGGGTGCTTTGGCGACACCGAGTTCGAGCGCCCGCTTCGCCGGCGCAATCCGAGGTCCTAGGGTCTTGGAGGAGGCAGGGAGGAGCGCGCCGAACGGCGCGCGACGACCGTCGGAAGGGGGACGAAGTCCCCCTCCGAGGGTATTCGCTTGTAGAACAGCAGCTCGCGGTAGCCCTGGGGGAGATTGTCGATGTACCCCGAGGGGTGGAAGCCGAGCGCGGTATGCATCTGGATCGAGATCGCGTTGGTCTCCTCGGTCGAGGAGAACAGGCGTGGACTGGGCGACATGCCCTCGACGGCCCGATAGAGGGCGCGGGCGACGCCACGCTGGCGCCGCTTCTCCTGCACTGACACCAGCGACACGAACGTGCACTGGAACCAGTCCGTGCGGTAGGCGAGGACGCCCGCGACCTCGCCGTCGACGTCGGCCACCAGCAGGTGATGCCGGTCGAGGTGCGAGCGCAAGAAGGGGCCGGCGCGCTCGGGGCCGATGACGGCGGAGGCCAGCGCGACGAGCGCGTCGCGGTCCGAGGGCTGCGGCGCGCGGATCTCCATGGGTGTCCGATGTCCGCCGCCGCCCGAGGCCTAGTACGTGCCCGGCCGGATCTTCTTGAAGAGCTCCTTGAGCTTGTCGCCCGAGAAGTCGCGCGACTGGCAGACGCTGATGATCTGGCGCTCGTCGGCCTCGACCTTGGCCACCGCCTCCGGGATCTTGTCCGCGATGGCGGCCGGGATCGTGACGGCGCCGTGCTGGTCGGCGTGGATGAGATCGCCGGGCTTCACCCACAGCCCGCCGACCTTCACCGGCAACCCAAAATCGACCATGTGGACGTAGGCGTGCGAAACCGAGATGTGAGCAGCCGCGAACTGGAATCCCAGCGCTTTCACCTCGTCCAGGTCCCTGACCGATCCATCCGTCACCACGCCGGCGCAGCCGAGTGCCTTGTGGATGTTGGCCTGTACCTCGCCCCACTGCGCCCCCTGGCCGCGCGGGTCGTCGAGGTCGTGCACGACGATGACCCGCGGCGCCGGGATCGTCAGCACGTAGTCCCACCAGCCGTAGGTGCTGGCCCGATGGCCCTGCAGCGGCTGCGGCTCGGCCCGGATGACGCAGGGCACCGCGTAGCCCACCAGCGGGCCCATCGCGGGAAACAGCGTGCGGATCTCCGAGGACATGTTGCCCTGGTCGCGGGGGCGGACGTTGAACGTCTCGATCGCGTTGGCCACGCTCGGGCTCGTAATCTTTCTGAGTGCATCGATCACGGCGGTTCTCCTGGGTTGGAGGTCAGATCATGTCGCGGCGGCGCTGCAACAGGAGCGTCTTCAGCACCTCGATCGTCTGCGCTACCTGGTCCAGATTCGGGTTCACGGCCAGGGCCTTCTCGAGGTAGTCGATGGCGCGGCCGGGCTGATCGAGCTGCATGTAGATCATGCCGTAGCCCGACAGCGCGCCCCAGTGGTACGGGTTGCGCGCCATCACCTCGTCGCAGTCGGCCAGCGAGCGGCGGTAGTCGCCGAGCAGGAAGTAGACGGTCGCCCGCTTGTTCCAGCCCTCGGCGAACTCGGGCCGGCGCTGGATGATCCGGCTGAACGTCTCCGCCGCCGCCTCCAGCTGGCGCTGGCTCATTTGCTCCACGCCGACGGCGAAGAGCCGGTCCACCGTCTCGTCGCCGGAGCGGCTCCACACCGACCACATGGCCGACTCGACGAAGCCGCGCACGATCGGGTCGGGATCGCGCAGGGCTCGCACCAGGGCCGGCAGATCGGCCATGACGCCGACGTCGGCGAGCTGCTGGACCGCCGAGCGCCGGGCCGCCACGTCGTCCGCGCGGCCCAGGCTCCCGAGCGCGCGCTCGCGCGCCGACTCGGCGCCGGCGGGGACGACCCAGACGACGGCGGCGAGGAGGGCCGCCGCCGCGAGCGCTCTCACGGCGTGTAGGCCTCGTTGACCGTGGTGGCGGCGAAGCCGGGCCGGGTCGCTCCGGCCGGCACGAAGACGCGGCCGTCGATCACGGCGGTGCCGATGCCGTGGCGCGGCGTCGGCATCGGATCCTTGGCGATCCAGCGCTGGCCGCTGACCTCCCACATCTCGGTGGCGTTGAAGATCCGCAGCGGCGCCTCGCCACCGAAGACCAGGATGCGGTCGGGCAGGGCGGCGGCGGCGAGACCGCCGCGTCCGACCGGCAGCGGCGCGCCGGTGCGCCAGGAGTCGGTCGCCGGATCGTAGATCTCGACGTTCGCGTACTGCTCGCCCACGAACGAGGCGCGCCCGCCCAGCGCCCACACGCGGCCCTGGAAGGTTACCGCCGCCAGGTGGTCGCGCGCCGTCGGCATGGCGTTGGCCGCGCGCCAGCGGTTGGTGGCCGGGTCGTAGATCTCGTGGGCGTTGGTGACGCTCTCGCCGCTGCCGCCCAGCGCGTGCACCCGGCCGTCGAGCACGGCGACGGCGAGACCGCCGCGCGGTGTCGGCATGGCGGTGCGCGGCTCCCACGCCTCGCGGGTCGCCACGAACTCGTAGACGGCGTCCTGCGTGGTCCAGCGGACACGGCCGCCGGTGTAGCCGCCGAACACGAAGAGCCGGTTGCCGACCACGGCGGCGGCCGCGTGGTGGACGGGCTCCGGCAGCGAGGCGCGTGTCTCCCACAGGTTCAGGGCGGGATCGTAGGTCTCCACGGTGGCCACGGGCTCGGCGTTGCCGCCGAAGCCGCCGATGACCCACACGCGCCCGCCAAAGGCGGCGACCGCCACCTCCTGCCGCGGCGCCGGCATCGGCGTGAGCTGGGTCCAGCGTCCCGGCGCCTTCTGGTCGACCGGCGCCGGCGAATCGGTGATGCGGCCGACGCAGCCGGCGGCCAGCCACGCCAGCGCGAGCAGGCCGGCGACCACCCCCGAGCGAACGCGTCCCGTCATCCCGCCTCCTTGAGCTGCGACCTATGATGCCCGAGCGGTGAGGTCGAGGAAAGCCGCTTCGTCGAGCACGGTCACGCCGAGCCGTCGCGCGTCGTCGGCCTTGCCGCCCGGCGCCTCGCCCGCCACGACGTAGTCGGTCTTGCGCGTGACCGACGAGGTCACGCGGCCGCCCAGGGCCTCGACCAGCTCTCGGGCGCCCTCGCGGCTCAGCGAGGTCAGGGTGCCCGTGATGACCAGGGTCTTGCCCGCCAGCGGCTTCGGCCCGTCGGCCGTCGCCGTGCGCTCGGTCAGATCCACGCCGAGCCGGCCGAGGTCGTCGAGGATCCGCCGGTTCGACTCGTCGTCGAAGAACTTCCGGACCGACGCGGCGATGGTGGGGCCGATGCCGTGGGTCTCGGCCAGCGTCGCCTCGGAGGCCGCGATCAGCCGTGGGAGGTCGCCGAAGCGCATCGCCAGCACGCGCGCCACCCGCTCGCCGACCATGCGGATGCCGAGGGCGTTCAGCAGGCGCGCGAGCCCGCGGCCCCTCGATCCCTCGATGGCGGCGGCGAGGTTCTGCGCCGACTTCTCGGCGAGGCGCTCGAGCTCGGCGAGCTGGGGGACGGTGAGCCGGTAGAGGTCGGCGAAGTCCTTCACGAGCCCGCGGTCGACGAGCTGCTCGACGACGGCGTCGCCGAGATGCTCGATGTCCATCGCGCGCCGCGAGCCGAAGTGCTTGAGCCGCTCCTTGAGCTGGGCCGGGCAGGCGGCGTTCATGCAGCGCCAGTACGCCTCGCCCTCGGGCCGGAAGGCGACACCGCCGCAGGCGGGGCAACGGTCGGGGAACGCGAACTCGACGGCGTCGGGCGGGCGCCTGGACAGCACGACCTGCACGACGTAGGGGATGACGTCACCCGCGCGCTCGATCAGCACGGTGTCGCCGACCCGCACGTCCTTGCGCCGCAGCTCGTCCTCGTTGTGCAGGCTCACGTTGCTGATGACCACGCCCGCCAGCGGCACCGGCGCCAGCTTGGCCACCGGCGTCAGCGCGCCGGTCTTGCCGACGTTGACCTCGATCGCCTGCACGAGGGTCGTGGCCTGCCGGGCGGTGAACTTGAAGGCAATGGCCCAGCGCGGGTGGTGCGTCGTGGAGCCGAGCCGCCGCTGCAGCTCGAGCGGGTCGACCTTGACCACCACGCCGTCGGCGTCGTAGCCGAGCCCGTCGCGCTCGGCCTCCAGCGCCGCGCAGGCCGCGATGACCTCGTCGATGGACTCGCAGCGCACCGAGCGCGGGTTCGTCCGGAAGCCGGCCGCCCGCAGCGCCTCCAGCGCCTGCCAGTGGCCGGCGACCGCCAGCCCCGGCGACCACGACACGTGATAGAGAAACGCGTCGAGCGGGCGCCGCTTGGTGACGGCGGGGTCCTTCTGCCGCACGGCGCCGGCGGCGGCGTTGCGCGGGTTGGCGAACGTGGCCTCGCCGGCTTCCTCGAGCCCGTGGTTCAGCCGCTCGAAGTCCGCGCGCGGCATGTAGACCTCGCCGCGCACCTCGAGCTCCTCCGCCTCGGCCAGGGGGCCGGCCTTCAGCCGCAGCGGCAGGCTGCCGATCGTCCGGAGATTGGCGCTGATGTCCTCGCCGACGCGCCCGTCACCGCGGGTCGCGCCACGCACGAAGCGGCCGCGCGCGTAGAGCAGCGCCACCCCGAGCCCGTCGATCTTCGGCTCGCACACGTACGTGAAGCGCTGGCCGGGCAGGGCGCGCGTGATGCGCGCCTCGAACTCGCGGAGATCCTCGGGCGTGGTGGCGTTGTCCAGTGACAGCATCGCCACCCGATGCTGGACCGACTGAAACGCCTCGATCGGCGCCCCCCCCACGCGCTGGGTCGGACTGTCCGGCGTGACGAGATCGGGGAACTCCGCCTCCAGCGCTCGCAGCTCCCGCATGAGCGCGTCGTACTCCGCGTCGGACACCTCGGGCCGCGCCTC
>JBGPZN010000515.1:0-2676 GCA_041493815.1 Methylomirabilia bacterium | reverse complement strand
GTCGGCGCCGTCGACGACCGGTTCCGGGCCATCCTGCTGCTCTGCCTGGCCTACGTCGCCGTCGGCGTCCTCAAGGGCTGGCTGGAATTCGCCGGCTACATGCTGGCCCTGTGGATCCGCATGCGGGCGGGCACCGCGCTGCAGGCCGATCTGTTCCGCCACATCCTGACCCTGTCGATGAACTTCTTCACGCGGCACCGCACGGGCGAGCTGGTGTCGCGCCTGTCCAACGACACCCTGGCCGCCACCGCCGGGCTGGAGACGATCGTGGGCACGCTGGTGAGCGCGCCGGTGCTCATCCTCTTCTACGGTTACCTGCTGGCCAGCACGAGCCCGCGGCTGGTCGGGGCCGCGGTCGCGGCGGCCGTGCTGCACTACGGAGTCACCCGGGGCATCCGGGGTCCGGTGCGGCGCTTCATGACGGACCAGTTCTCCTTGATGGCCGAGGTGGCCGCCCGCTTCCAGGAGACGTTGCTGAGCATCCGGACCGTGAAGTCCTTCGGCGCCGAGGCGTTCGAGCAGGCCCGGCTGGCCCGCGTCCTGGGGGACGTCGTCCGCGTCAACGTCAAGCGCAGCGCCCACAAGCACATCGAGGAGCCGGCCCGGGCCATCGTCAATTACGCCGTCGAGGGCGGGCTCATCCTCCTGGCCGTCTATGAGCTGATGGCCGGCCGCCTGACCGCCGCGACCTTCTTCCTCTTCCTCTACGTGGGCCGGGCCGCGGTGCAGCAGATCGGCCTGCTCGCCGGCGCCTCCAGCACCGTGCAGGGCGTGCTGGCGGCGACGGGCCGCGTCGCCGAGATCCTCGCCACGCGCCCCGAGATCACCGCCGGCACCGACGCCGTGACCGAATTCCGGGACCGCCTCGCGTTCCACGAGGTGTCGTTCGACTACGGCGGCGAGCCGGTGCTGCGCGGGGTGAGCTTCGAGATCGGCCGCGGCGAGATGGTGGCCCTGGTCGGCGCCAGCGGGGTGGGCAAGTCCACCGTCGCCGATCTGCTCCTGCGCTTCTACGATCCCGTGGCGGGCACGGTGACGCTCGACGGGCGCGACGTACGCACGCTGCGCCAGGAGGATTACCGGCGGCTGTTCGGCGTCGTCTCCCAGGAGTCGCTGCTGTTCAACACGACGATCCGCGACAACATCGTCTACGGCCGCGAGGGGCTCGACGAGGCCGACGTGATCCGGGCCGCCCGGGTGGCCAACGCCCACGACTTCATCACCGAGCTGCCCGACGGCTACGCCACCCTCGTCGGTGATCGGGGCATCCGCCTGTCGGGTGGCCAGCGCCAGCGCATCGCCATCGCACGGGCGGTGGTGGGGCGCCCGGCCATCCTGGTGCTGGACGAGGCCACCAGCGCCCTCGACAGCGAGTCCGAGCGCGTGGTGTGGGAGGCCATCGATCGGGCGGTGCAGGGGACGACCGCGCTGGTGATCGCCCATCGCCTCTCCACCGTGCTGCGGGCCGACCGGATCGTCGTGCTCGGCCGCGGTGGCGTCGAGGCGGTCGGCCGCCACGCCGACCTGCTGGAGCGGAGCGAGACCTATCGG
This sequence comes from Methylomirabilia bacterium, assembly GCA_041493815.1. GTDB lineage: Bacteria > Methylomirabilota > Methylomirabilia > Rokubacteriales > CSP1-6 > AR5. Next base: position 1,125 of record JBGPZN010000515.1, on the reverse strand, counting down.
CAGCTGCATCGGCTGCAATTCGGCGACGCCGGCGCGCTCGAGCGCGTGCGGTGAGCGCGGCGAGGAGCCACCGACGGTGAAGGGGGCCCTGGACTGGAGCGCGGCGGCGGTGCTGGTGACCGGCGGCACCGGGTCGTTCGGCAACAAGTTCGTCGACATCATGCTGGAGCGGTACCGGCCCCGCCGGCTGGTCGTCTTCAGCCGCGACGAGCTCAAGCAGTCGGAGATGATGACGCGCTTCAAGCACCCCTCGCTGCGCTTCTTCGTGGGCGACGTCCGGGATCGCGACCGGCTGCAGCGGGCCATGCACGGCATCGACGTGGTCGTTCACGCGGCCGCCCTCAAGCAGATCCCGTCGTGCGAGTACAACCCGTTCGAGGCCATCCAGACCAACGTCATCGGCGCCCAGAACATCATCGACGCCGCCATCGACCAGGGCGTGAAGCGGGTGATGGCGATCAGCACCGACAAGGCCGTCAACCCGATCAACCTGTACGGCGCCACCAAGCTGTGCGCCGAGAAGCTGTTCGTGCAGGGCAACGCCTACGGCCACGGCCGGGGCACGATCTTCAGCGTCGTGCGCTACGGCAACGTGATCGGCAGCCGCGGCAGCGTCATCCCGCTCTTTGCCGCCCAGCGCAAGACGGGCACGGTCACGGTGACCGATCCGGCCATGACGCGCTTCTGGCTGCGCCTGGAGGACGGCGTGGGCTTCGCCATCCGCTGCACCGAGCTGATGGCCGGCGGCGAGATCTTCGTCCCCCGGATTCCCAGCATGCGCATCCTCGACCTGGTCGAGTCGGTGGCGCCGGGGTGCCGGGTGGAGGTGATCGGCATCCGGCCCGGCGAGAAGCTGCACGAGGCGCTGATCGCCGAGGAGGAGAGCCGCCAGGTCGTCGAGTTCGACGACATGTTCGTGCTGGAGCCGATCTACCCCTCGTGGACCTTCACCGCGATGCAGGGCGGCAAGCGGCCGGGCCCGGGCTTCCGCTACTCCAGCGAGACCAACGGCCACTGGCTGTCGCCGGCCGAGATGCAGGAGCTGGCCCGTGACTGAGCGGCTGGCCGTCGAGGGCGGCCGGCCCGTGCGGGTGAGCCTGCTGCCGTACGGTCGCCAGCTCATCG
>JBGPZN010000226.1:0-5874 GCA_041493815.1 Methylomirabilia bacterium | reverse complement strand
TCACCCACCGTCAGCGCCGGGAACACGCTCACGAGCTGGAACGAGCGGGCCATGCCGAGCCGGGCCAGCCGGACGGGGCCGAGGCCGGCGACGTCCACGCCCTTGAATCGCACGCTGCCGCCGGTGGGCGCCAGCAGCCCGGTCAGGACGTTCACCAGCGTGGTCTTGCCGGCGCCGTTGGGGCCGATGATCGAGACGAACTGCCCGGCCTCGATGCTCAGGCTGACGCCGTCGAGCGCGCAGAACGTCCCGTAGAACATCGTCACGTCGCGCGCCTGTAGCAGGCTCACGTCGAGCGCCCCGCCCGCGGGTCCAGCAGGCCCAGCAGCCCCCGGGGGAAGAAGATGACGACCACGGCGAGGATGGCGCCGAACACGAAGCGCCAGTAGGCGGTCAGCGACATCACCGTGTCTTGCAGCAGGATGAAGACGAGCGCGCCCACCAGCGGGCCCAGGAAGTGGTCGAAGCCGCCCAGCAGCAGCATGAACACGAGGTTGCCGGAGTGGGTCCAGTAGGCGAGCAGGGGATCGGCCAGCCCGGTCGGCACCGCCAGCAACGCGCCGCCCACGGCGCCGAACACCGCGGCGATGACGAAGGCGTAGAAGCGGTAGCGGCGGACGCTGACCCCCACCGCGGCCGCCTTGTCGGGGTTCTCGCGGATGGCGCGCAGGCAGAGACCGAACGGCGAGCGGACGAGGCGCCACATGACCAGCGTGGCGACGGCGAGCAGCGCCAGCGCGTAGTAGTAGAAGGGGCCGATGAGGAACTCCACCTTGCCGAGGTCGCCGAACGCCCGGCCGAGCAGGAGCGGGCGGAGGACGCGGATGCCCTCGTCGCCGCCGGTGAGCGTGTAGAACTTGTAGAGGAACGAGTAGAAGAGCATGCCGAAGGCCAGCGTCAGCATGCCGAAGTAGATCTTCACGTAGCGCACGCACAGCAGGCCGAGCGGCACCGCCACCAGCGCCGCCGCCCCCGCCGCCGCGGCCAGGATGGCCTCGAGGTGCAGGACGCCGAGACCGGTGGTGAGCGCGGCGGCGGTGTAGGCGCCGAGCGCGACGAACAGCGCGTGGCCGAACGACAGCAGGCCGGTGGTGCCGAACAGGAGATTGAGGCCGAGGAGCACGATGCCGTAGGCAAAGGCCGGCAGCAGCAGCGTGAGGTGATAGGGCGGCGCTACCCACGGCGCCGCCAGCACCGCCAGCGCGGCCAGCCCGCCGGCCGTCCGGCCCCTCACGCCGCCACCCGCGCGAACAACCCGGCCGGCCGCAGGACCAGCACCGCGATGACGACGACATACACCGCCAGCATCTCGACCTCGGGCCACACCGCGATGGCGCCGGCCTTGAGCAGACCGACGATGAGCGCGCCCGCGGCCGCGCCCCGCATGCTGCCGAGCCCGCCGATGACGACGACGGCGAACGCCTCCACGATCAGCTCGATGCCCATCTCGCTGGTGGCGGCGGTGGCGGGGATGACGAGGGCGCCGCCGACGGTGCCGAGGGCCACGCCGAGCGTGAACACGCGCCGGTAGACGCGCGGCATGTCCACGCCGAGCGCCTCGCTCATCTCGCGGTTCTCGGCGGTGGCCCGCACGATGCGGCCGAAGCGCGTGCGCGTCAGCAGCCAGCCCATGCCGAGCGCGATCGCCCCGCCGGCGGCGATCACCACCAGGTTGTAGACCGGCACCGTCGAGCCGCCGATGCGGAGCTGGCCGTAGACGAGATACACGCTGCCGAGCTGGTGGGGCGCGGTGCCCCAGACGAACCGGATGACGTCCTCGAACATCAGGACCAAGGCGAAGGTGAGCAGGAGCTGGAAGCTCTCGTCGCGGTCGTAGATCGTTCTCAGGATGCGCTCGACCGGCGGGCCGATGGCGGCCAGGGCCAGGCCGGCGGCGATCAGCACGACGACGAAGAACGGCGCCGGCAGCCCCGCGGCCAGCGCCCACGTCACCGCCGAGACGCCGAGGTAGGCGCCGAGCGCGTAGAAGGACCCGCAGGCGAGGTTGAGGATCCTCTGCACGCCGAACACCAGCTGCAGCCCCGCCGCGACCAGGAACAGCACGGCCGCATGGAAAGTGCCGCCGAGCACGATACTGAGGCTCTGCGGGATCAGGAGCTGTCGCTCAGACCTTCCAGGAATTGATCCAGTCGTACAAGCCGAGGCCCGTTGGCTTCTGTATCTGCTTCGTTCCCATGGCCTCCACCGGATCGATCGTGGCGAAATCGTATCGGTTCTTGTGCGTCGTGTAGCCCTGGAAGAACGTCGCCTCCATGATGTGGTCCTCGCGGAAGCGGCGCGAACCCGACAGAGATTCCACCTCCACGCCCTCCAGCGTCTGAATGACCGCATCCTGCGTCGGCCACTTGCCGCCGGCCGCCTTGGCCGCGCGCTCGACCGCCGCCTTGTACGCCGCGATCGTGAAGTAGCCGTGGTCGGACTCGTAGTTCGGCCACTCCTTGAACTTCTCCTGATGCCAGCGCACGAACTCCTTCATGAGCGCGCTCGCCCTGGGATGCTCGAAGTACATCGAGTTGTAGCCGAGGAGCGCGCCCTCCGGCGTGAAGGCCTTCTTGAGCGACTCGTGCACGCCGCCGCCCGTGGTCAGCACGAACCGCGTGCCGGTGGTGAGGCCGGCCGCGTGGGCCTGCTTCATGAAGATCGGCGTGTCGCCCGCCCAGAAGCAGGAGAAGATCAGGTCGGGCTTCGCCTGTTGCAGCGCCGCCACGTGGGCGGTGAAGTCGGTGGCGCCGAGCTTGGGCCACAGCTCGCTGACGACCTGGATCTCGATCCCGTACTTCTTCATGATGGCCAGGAACGCCGCCCAGTTGTCGCGCCCGTAGGAGTAGTCGGGGTTGATCCCGGCCACCGTGCGGAACTTGCCCTTCCAGTTCTTCGCGGTGAGGATCGAGGCCATCACCGCCTCGCACTCGTTGTCGGTCGAGCGGAAGGCGTACCGCGGCTTCGGGATCGTCTCCTCCACGCCCTTCTGGGTGGTGGCGTCCCAGGCGAGCCAGATCGCCTTCATCTCCTCGGCCACCGGCCCCAGCGCCAGACCCACGCCGGTGGAGATGCCGCCCGACACGACGTCGACCTTGTCCGACAGGACGAGCTTGCGAAACCGCTCGACGGTGTCCTTCGGGCTCGACTCCTCCTCCACGACGAGCTCGACCTTGCGGCCGAGGATGCCGCCCGCCGCGTTGATGCGATCGGTCGCCCAGGTGACGCCGCGCAGCCCCGACTCGCCGACGGGCGCCAGCACGCCGGCCTTGGCCGCCAGCACGCCGATCTTGATCGGTCCCGTCTGGGCGAACGCGGGGACGCCGTCGAGGCGCAGCGCCACCGCGGCCGAGGCGGCGCCCGAGAGCGCGAGGAACTGTCGGCGTGTCGTCCTCATTGACAACCTCCTTGCGGGCCCGGGGAATGCGCGGGCCGGCCCCCGGCGCCGAGCGCGGGGTATTCTATCCCGCTGGCCGGCCGGCCGGTGGTGCTAGAATTCTTGGACTGCACACCGCACGTCTGAGAGGAACCCGTGTACGTACGATTCTGGGGCACCCGGGGCTCGATAGCCTCTCCTGGTGAGCACACGGCCCGCTACGGCGGGAACACGTCGTGCGTGGAGGTGCGCGCCGAGGACGGCACCGTCATCGTGCTGGACTGCGGCACCGGCGCTCGCGAGCTGGGGTTGCACCTCGTGCGGACCCTGCCGTCGCCCATGCGGCTGCACCTGTTCATCGGCCACACCCACTGGGATCACATCCAGGGCTTTCCCTTCTTCGTGCCCGCGTTCCTGCCCGGCTCCGAGCTGAACGTCTACGCGCCCCTCGGCTTCCAGCAGAGCCTCGAGGAGGCGATGGCCGGGCAGATGGAGTACTCGTACTTCCCGGTGAAGCTCCGCGACCTGCGCTCCCGCATCCACTTCACCGAGCTGGAGGAGGGGTTCTTCCGCGTCGGCGACGTGCTGGTGGAGACGCAGTACCTCAATCACACGGCGCCCACCATCGCCTACCGGATGTCCAGCGGCGGCGCCACCGTCGCCTACGTCACCGATCACGAGCCATTCTGGAAGTCCGAGGACGGCGTGCTGCACCACCCGGGCGATCAGCGGCACATCTCGTTCATGCGCGGCGCCGACCTCGTCATCCACGATGCACAGTTCACGCACGAGGAGTACGCCAACCGACTCGGCTGGGGCCACTCCACGATCGAGTACGCAACCGACGTCGCGCTGGCCGCCGGCGTCAAGCGCCTGGCGCTGTTCCACCACGATCCCGGCCACGACGACCCCGCGATGGATCGGATCGAGACCACGGCCAAGAGGCGGGTGAAGGACTGCGGGGGCGTGCTCGACGTGTTCGCCGCCCGCGAGGGGCTCGAGCTGCAGATCAGCGGGAGCCACCGCGCGGTGCCCGTCGCCGAGATCTCCGCGCTGCGCCGCCGCCTCATCGCCGGCGCCCGCATATTGGTGGTGACGCCCGACGAGACGCTGGTCGCGAGCATCGAGGAGGCGCTGGCCGAGGACGGCCTGGTGGCGCTGCCGGTGCCCGACATGCACGCCGCCCTCACGCGCGGGACCGAGCACATGCCCGACCTGGCCATCGTGGACACCGGGCTGCCGCCCGGCGACGGCGCCGACCTGATCCCCGCCTTCCGCGCCCGGATGGGCCGGGCGAACTTCCCGGTGATCCTGCTGGCCGAGCGGCCCGAGGTCACCGCACTGCACCGCCCGGAGATCGGCGCCACCGACTACCTCGCCAAGCCGTACAGCCCGCCGATGCTTCGCGCGCGTGTGCGCGCGTGGCTGGCCCGCACGCTCGTGGCCTACACCGAGGCGATGCTGCCCGGCGCCGTGGAGGAGCCGGTGACGCTGGAGGACGCGCGCGACGACCGCGGCGCCACCCAGACGCTGCTGGCCAGCATGCTGGCCTCGGTCCCGCTGTTCCGCGGCCTCCTGCCGGCCCAGCTCAACGCGCTGGTGGCCCAGGCCACCGAGCAGGTCTATCCCGCCGGCCACGTCATCACGCGCCAGGGCGAGCCGCCCCAGTCGCTGTGGGTGATGCTGTCGGGCCGCGTGCGCGTCGTCGAGGCCACCACCGACGGGCAGGCCGAGATGCTGCTGGGCGAGATCGGCAAGTCCGAGGTGTTCGGGGAGCTGGGCATCCTGCGCGACCAGCCGCGCTCGGCGACCGTGATCGCGGTCGAGCGCACCCACTGCCTGGTGCTGAGTCACCCGGAGTTCGTGGCGGCCCTCAACGAGTCGCTGCCGCTCGCCAACGGCCTGCTGCGTGTGATCGCCTCGCGTCTGTACGACGCCGACCGCAAGCTGGCCCGCTACGCCCCCGACCCGCTGACCGGCCTCAACAGCCGCCGCGCGCTGTTCGAGCAGTATCGGCGCATCGCCGCCGGCGCCCGCCGCCGCAAGAGCGGCCTGTTGCTGCTGGCGCTCGACGTGCTGCACCTCAAGACGATCAACGACGGCTTCGGCTACACGCTGGGCGACGAGGTGCTGCGCACGGTGGCCGACGCCCTCACCGAGGCCACCCGGACCACCGACATCGTCGCCCGCTACGGCGGCGACGAGTTCGCGGTGCTGTTGCTCGACGCCATGCCGAAGGACGTCGACATCATCCTGGCCCGCGTGCGCGACAAGCTCGGCGCGCTGGCCACCCAGCGGCGCCTGCCGGTCTCGGTGGAGTGCACGCCCGGCATCGCCTGGAGCCACAACCCGCCCGAGACCGCCGAGGAGTTCCTGCGCGAGGCCGACCGCGACATGCACGAGCGCAAGGCCCGCGAGCGCGAGCGCCGCGAGGCCTAGTTACATGGGGGGCCCCGATATGGCCCCCCATACCCCCCAGGGTGGCTCGGACCGCCTCG
>JBGPZN010000308.1:0-4493 GCA_041493815.1 Methylomirabilia bacterium | reverse complement strand
CCGCGCCACCGCCGAGGACTGGCAGGCGGCGCTGCTGACCGGCATCGACGTGCGCCGGGCCTATCTGCTGGCCTTCGCCATCGGCACCGGCCTGGCCGGCGCCGCCGGCACGCTGGTGACCGTCGGCTACTCGGTCAGCCCCTCGATCGGGCTCGAGTGGACGCTCAAGGCGCTGATCGTCGTCGTGCTCGCCGGCCTCGGCTCCATGATCGGCACCTTCGTGGGCGGCCTCCTGCTCGGCGTGGCGGAGGCAGCCAGCGCGGCGGCGTTCGGCGGCCCCTATCGCGAGGTCGTCGGCCTGATCATCTTCGTGGTCGTGCTGGTCGTCCGTCCGCGCGGGCTGTTCGGTCGATGAGGCGCCTGGCCGGGAGCCACGAGCGGAAGTGGGCGGCGGCGATCCTCCTGGCGCTGGCCCTGCTCGCGCTGCTCCCGCTGGCCGCGCCGCGCGACGACGTCCTCAACTTCGTCTTCCTGATCTTGTTATCGATCACGCTGGCCCAGAGCTGGAACGTCGTGGCCGGCTACGCGGGACAGGTGAACCTCGGGCACGCGGCCTTCTTCGGCCTCGGCGCGCTGGTGGCGCGCACGCTGTGGATCGGCGGCACCCCGATCGCCGGGGCCATGGCCGCCGGTGCTCTGATCGCCACGCTATTCGCGCTGCTGATCGGCGTGGCCGCCTTCCGGCTGCGCGGCGCCTACTTCGCCATCGGCACCCTGGCGCTCGGCGAGATCCTCCGGACGACGGTCAACAATGCGCTGTCGGAGATCTCCACGCTGCCCACCACGACCATCGGCGCCTACCGGCTCACGCACCGCTACTACCTCGCGCTGGCGCTGGCGGCCGTCTCGGTGCTCGCGGTGGCGGCGCTGGCCGGCTCGCGGCTGGGGCTCGGCATGCGCGCGATCCGCGAGGACGAAGAGGCGGCGGAGGCGACCGGCGTCGGCGCGCTGCGGCTCAAGCTGACGGCGCTGGCCCTGTCGACCGGGCTGGCCGGGCTGGCCGGCGGGCTCTTCGCCTTCTATCACATCAGCTACTACCCCTCGCACCCGTTCAGCCCGCACTGGACCTTCGACGCGCTCCTCATGACCTTCATCGGCGGCGTCGGCACCCTGCACGGCCCCGTGCTGGGCGCCGTGCTCTACGTCGTCCTCAAGGAGTACGTGGCGCTGCGCTGGGTCGACTTCCACCTGCTGATCTTCGGCGCACTGTTCATCGCCATCGTCCTGCTGCTGCCGGGCGGGCTGGTGCAGGCCGCCGAGCGCGTGCGGCGGCTCGTCGTGCGGTGAGCACGGTCTCGCCGGGCGCTCTTCTATAATCGGCTCCCGGGGAGAGGAGCGACGATGGGTGCGCTCATGGGGCAGCTCGGGGGCAGCGCGCTCGCACTCGACTTCGCCCCCAAGCTCCGGACGCCGTCAACGACGTGCAGGCGCTGGGGCGGCTGCACCGCCGCCGAGCACGGCCGGAGCGCCGTCGGCCACCGCCCTCACCCGGCTCGGGACGGCGCTGTTCGCGCCACCGCCGGGGCCCTGGGAGCTGCGCCCCGAGGGCCTCGACCCGGCGGGGTCGGAGCAGCTGCCGTACCATCTGGCCGCCCGGGGTGCCCAGGTCCGGATCGTGGCCTCGCCGATGAAGTCGTTCCGGACGACGATCGCGAAGAGCGGCCAGCGCGACTGGAAGAGCGGCCAGATCGAGAGCGGGGTGGTGGACGGTCTCGATCTGCACGGCATGGACGCCAGCGTGAGCGCGCTGTGGGTACGGGCGTCGGTCGTTCGCAACGACGCCGACGGCCGGAGCTACATCTTCATCCTCGTCGCCCCCCAGAAATTCCAGAAGGACGTGCTGGCCGAGTACCAGCAGATTCTGACGAGCTGGAAGTGGACCCAACGCTGAGGGCAGACGCGAGAGCACAGTATAATTCGCGTACTCGACCCCAGGAGGCTGCGATGACCACGCGACTCACCCGCCGCACGTTCCTGAAATCCGCCGCCGCTGGCGTTGCCATCGCCGGGTTCCCGCTGCCGCTGCGCGCGCAGCCCAAGACCTTCAAGATCGGCGCGGTGCACCCGATCACCGGTCCGCTGGCCGAGCCCGGGCAGGCCTGCCGGCTCGGCGCCCAGATGGCCGTGGACGCCGTCAACGCGGCCGGCGGCATCAAGAGCAAGGGCGGGGTGAAGCTGGAGCTGATCGTGGGCGACACGCAGACCAAGCCCGAGAACGGCCGCGTCGAGGCCGAGCGGGTCGTCAACCAGGGCGCCCAGATGCTCCTCGGGTCGTTCGATTCCGGCTCCACCAACGCCATGGTGTCGGTCGCCCAGCAGAAGCGGGTGCCGTTCCTCATCGACATCGCCGCTGCTGATCCGATCACCGCCAACGTGGCCAAGTCCGTGAAGGAGGGCCAGCAGAAGGTCCAGTACGTCTACCGCAATTTTCCAACCGGCACCGGCTTCGGGCGCAACGCCGTGCGGTACTTCACCGAGATCTTCGCCGAGGCCAAGGTCACGCCCAAGCGCGTCGCCGTCATGTACTGCAACGACCTCTTCGGCCAGAACCAGTCGCGGGGGTTCATGGCCGCCTACAAGGCCGCCAAGCCGGCGTGGCAGGTGCTGGAGGACGACGTCATCGCGTGGCCGGAGCCGCCGTCGGATCTGTCCACCGAGGTGTCGAAGCTGAAGTCGCTCAAGCCCGACGTGATCGCGCCGATCACGCGCCCGGCCTCGGCCCTGCTGCTGCTGCCGGAGATCCGTAAGCAGCGCGTGGATTCGCTCGGCATCGTCGGCCCCGGCGGCCCCGGCCTCTACGAGGCGGGCCAGCTGGCCGCGCTCAAGGAGGATCTCGAGTACGTCCTGACCAGCGTGCCCTGGGCCAACTTCAAGAACCCCAAGACCATCGCGGTCGCCGACGACTACAGGAAGCGCTCGAACGGCAAGACGTTCGACACGAACTCGGGCTACTCCTACGACGCCGTCTTCGTCATCGCCGACACCCTCGAGCGGGCGGCGAAGCTCGACGATCCCGACGCCATCGTGGAGGCGCTGCGGACGACCAACTACACCGCCGGCCTCATGCAGTACGGCGGCCCCGTCGTGTTCAACGAGGTGGGCGACAACCCCAACGCCATCCCCACGATGATCCAGATCCTCGGCCAGAAGCCGGTCGCGGTGTGGCCGAGGGAAGCCGCGCTGCAGAAGGTCGTGTTCCCGCGGCCGAAGGCCTGACCGATCGACCCGGTTCTGGTCGCGCAAGGCCTGCTCAACGGCCTGCTCTTCGGCGGCGTCTACAGCCTGATGGCCGTCGGCCTCACCCTGATCTTCGGCGTGATGCGCGTCGTGAACTTCGCCCACGGCGACATGATGGTGTGGGGGATGTACCTCGCCCTCCTCCTGTCCACGCGAGCCGGGATGGACCCCTACCTGTCCTTCGTCGTGTGCGCGGCGGCGCTGTTCGCGCTGGGCGTGGCCATGCAGCGCGGCCTCGTCGACCGCATCATCGACGCGCCCCACGAGATGCAGATCCTGCTCATGCTGGGCGTGGCCCTCGTGCTGGAGAACACGGCGCTGCTGGCGTTCGGTCCCGAGCCGGCCCGCGTGCGCTCGTCGCTGGCCGCCGCCACCCGGGAGATCGGCCCGCTGTACGTGGACGTCGGGCGGCTGGTGACGTTCCTGCTCGCGATCGTCCTGACGCTGGCCCTCTACGTCTTCCTGTTCCGCACCGAGCTGGGACGCTTGATCCGCGCCTCCGCCGACAACCACTACGGGGCGCTCGTCATCGGCGCCGACGTGCGGCGGATCTACGCCACCGCGTTCGGGGTCGGCGCCGCCTGCGTGGGCGCCGCCGGCGCGCTGGTGTCGCCGATCCTGCCGTTCCAGCCGCCCACCGGCCTGTCGCTGTCGGTGACCTCGTTCAACATCGTGATCATCGGCGGCATGGGCAGCCTGCTCGGCGCCTTCATCGGCGGCCTGCTCGTCTCGGTGGCCGAGTCGCTGGGCGCGGTCTTCCTCAAGCCCTCGCTCAAGGAATTGTTCAGCTTCTCCCTGCTGATCATCATCCTGCTGTTCCGCCCCGCCGGCCTCTTCGGCAAGCGCACGCCGTGAAGTCGCTCGGCGGGCTGGTGGCGCTGCTGATCCTGGTGGCGCTGCCGGCCGTCCTGAGCTCGTACGCGCTCACGATCTTCATCCTCATCCTGTTCTACGCCTTCCTCGGTCAGGCCTGGAACATCGTGGGCGGCTACGCGGGCCAGCTCTCGGCCGGCCACGCGGCGTTCGTCGGCATCGGCGCCTACACGTCGGCCCTGCTGTCCACCGAGTGGGGCCTCACGCCGTGGCTCGGCATGTTCGTGGGCGCCGCGCTGTCCACCGTGCTGGGCGCGATCATCGGCTACCTCGGCTTTCGATTCGGGCTGCGCGGCTTCTACTTCGTGCTGCTGACGGTGGCGTTCGCCGAGGTGTGCCGCATCCTCGTCTCCAACATCGACGCGCTGGGCGGCGCGCTGGGG
>JBGPZN010000244.1:0-5528 GCA_041493815.1 Methylomirabilia bacterium | reverse complement strand
TCGAGCCATCTCGGCGACGAGTTCCTGCTGCGCACGAAGACCGAGCGCGTGAACCTCTCCTACGAGAGCGTCGACCTCAGGGTTTCCTACGAGCTCGGTGACGTCCTGCGCGTCTACGGCGGTGGCGGGTACCTGTTCGACCAGGAGCCGTCGCGCCTGCACCCGTGGTCCATCCAGTACGGCGCCGAGCTGATCAGCCCGTGGCCGGCGCGCGACGCCCGCTGGCGGCCGATCGCGGCCGCCGACGTCCAGCACCGCGAGGAGAACGACTGGTCGACAGACGTCTCGCTGCGGGCGGGCATCCAGCTCGACGGCGTGCTGGCCTCGCGGAATCTTCAGATCCTGATCGAGTACTTCAAGGGCCGCTCGCCCAACGGCCAGTTCTACAAGGAGAAGATCGAGTACCTCGGGCTGGGCGCTCACTTCCACTTCTGAGGAGCCGCATGCGCCAGGATCTCCGCAGCTTCGTCGCCGACTACGAGCGCGCGTTTCCGGACGAGGTCGTGCACGTCACCGAGCCGGTCTCGCTCGAGTACGACGTGATGGCGCTCGTGCTGGAGTACGAGCGGCGGCGGCGCTTTCCGATCCTCCTGCTCGAGCGCGTGCAGGGCTCGGACATCCCGATCGTCTGCAACGTGGTGGCGAGCCGTCGCGCGCTGGCCTTCGCCCTCGGGGTGCCCGAGGCGGGGCTGGCGCTCGAGTACGCGCGGCGCATCAAGGACCCCATCAAGCCGGTGGTCGTCACCGACCCGCCCTTCCGCCAGCGCGTCCTCACCGGTCCCGACCTCGACCTCGGGCGGCTGCCCATCCCCACCTATTTCCCCGGCGACGCCGGCCGTTATCTGACCGCCGGCCTGCTCGTCGCCCGCGATCCCGAGACCGGCGTCGAGACCGAGGGGTACCACCGCTTCCAGGTGAAGGGCCGCGATCGGATGGGCGTGAGCCTGCACTCACGCCGCCGCATGTTCGAGTACCAGCGCCGCGCCGAGGCGCGCGGCCAGGCCCTGCCCTGCGCGGTCGCGCTCGGCGTGCACCCGCTGGTCTCGATGGGCTCGCTCGCCTACCCGCCGCCCGACGTCGGCAAGTTCGAGGTGGTGGGCGGGCTGCTCGGCCAGCCCCTGGAGGTCGCCCCGTGCGCGACGATCGACCTCCACGTGCCGGCGGCCGCCGAGATCATGATCGAGGGCGAGATCCTGGCCGGCGTCCGCGAGCCCGAGGGCCCCTTCGGCGAGTTCACCGGGTACTTCTCACGGCGCTCGACCGAGCACGTCTTCGTGGCCAGGGCCATCGCGATGCGCGAGCGCCCGTGGTTCCAGTCGATCGGCTCCGGCCGGGCCGGGGATCACATCACCACGCTCGGCCTCGTGCGCGAGGCCGAAATCCATAACGCGCTGGCCCGCGTCATCCCCAACGTGACGGGCGTGCACGTGCCGCTGTCCGGCACCTCGTCGTTCACCGCCTACGTGGCCATCAAGCAGGGGCGCCCGGGCGAGGCCAAGCACGTGATCCCGATCGTGCTCGGCGTCGATCATTATCTGAAACTGGTCGTCGTGGTCGACGACGACATCGACGTGTTCGACGAGTCGGACGTGTTGTGGGCGGTCGCCACCCGCATGCAGGCCGACCGCGACCTCGTCACGATCGCCGGCAGCCTCGGCGCAATGCTCGATCCCAGCGCCGACGACCGCGGCGTCACCGCCAAGCTCGGTATCGACGCCACCCGCCCGTTCGGCGAGCCGTTCGCCGCCAAGCTCGTGATGGACCCCGCGCGGATGGCGTGGGCGCGCGCACTGGTCGACCGCCTGGGCGGCTGACCGGTCAGGCTAGGCGATGAATCGCCGGCCGGCGTCGGTGAGCGTCGCCGTCCTCGTGCCCTCGTCGTAGTCGACCAGCCGCTCGGCCACGAAGCTCTCCATCATCTTCGAGAAGCCCTGGTGCGCGATCAGGAACCTCTCGGAGCTGTGCTCATGCATCTCGCCGAGGGTGGCGGCCGCGCCCTCGCGCTTGGCCAGCCACGCGAGCACGCCCTTGCGCGCCCGCTCGAAGTACGCCTTCTGCCGCTCCTCGGACACTGGCTCCGTCATGGGCCGCACGCTCCTTGCGGGAAGCGGCGAGCGCGCGTCATCCCTTGAGGTTCTTGTTGAACCAGCCCACGCAGCGGTTCCAGGCGTCGTCGGCCGCCGCCTTGTTGTACGAGGGCCGGTAGTCGGCGTGGAACCCGTGACCGGCGCCGGGGTAGACGACGATCTCGACGTTGGGATTCTGCGCCCGCACCATCTCGCCGAACTTCTTGGCGTCCTCGGGCTTGGGGTTCTGGTCGGTCTCGCCGAACAGGCCCAGGAACGGGATCTTGATGTCCTTGGCGAGGTCGAACCCGGTCACCGGGCCGCTGGCGCCCTGATACGGCCGGGACGGCGGGCCGTACCACGCCACCGCCGCCTTCATGTCGGGGTTAGTTCCTGCGACCTGCATGGTCGTCGAGCCGCCCCAGCACCAGCCGGTGACCCCGACGCTGCTAGCCTTCACGTTGGGCCGGGTCTTGGCCCAGTCCACCGCGGCCTTGAGATCGCCGAGGGTCTGCTCACGCTTCTGGGCGAGGACGATCTTCAGCACGTCCTGGATGTTGGGCAACTGCGCCACGCCGCCCTCGCGCACGAACAGCTCGGGGGCGATGGCGTAGTAGCCGGCCTTGGCGAAGCGCCGGGTGGAGTCCTTGACGTACTCGTGGACCCCCCAGATCTCCGAAATGACGAGGATGATTGGATGGTCCTTGCCGGTCGCCGGGCGTGCCTCATATACGGGCACGTTCACTCCGCCAACGGTCACCTGCTGATCACCGGCCACGAGGCCGTCGGTGTCGGTCTTGATCGCCTGGGCCAGCACCGTCTCGACGCTGAGGGCATATCCGGCGAACGTCGAGCCAGCCACCAACACCTGGCGACGAGTCACGCCCATATCAGTCGGAGCACTCATGGGTCCCCTCCCTGCGAGATTTTCGTGCCCGGGTCCCGGGCAGGCTGGATAATACTATGACCAGAAGCCACAATCTTGCAGGGACTTCCGCGCCGTTTCAGGAGGCGGGATGGATCTTCTCGAGGCGAAGAGCCGCATCGCCGAGGCTCTGGTCGAATCGATCTTCCGGCGCGCGCGCTACGACGTGGTGCCCTGCCGGGCGCACGCGTCGCCGCTCCGGTTCGGTCGGGAGGACTTCTCCCCGGACTTCCGCGTCAGCCAGGCCAGTCCCGAAGGCGGCGACAAGGACTTCCTGGTCGAGGTGAAGTACCGCCCGTCCATCGAGCAGTTCATCTCGGTCGAGAACCAGCGCGGCGAACGCTCGATCTTCCTGCTGGCCCGGCGCCAGTGGCCCTCGCTCTACTTCGTGCTGGTGACCGAGCGGCCTGAGCCCGGGCGCTCCTGCTTCCAGGCGGTGGCGTTCGAGACACTGCGCACCGGCGAGCCGTTCCGCACGGTCGACCTCACCGAGGTCAAGGAGTTCGGTCTCTTCCCCCACAACGTCGAGGACCACGAAGAGCTGGTTCGCCGGATCTTCGCGCTCCTGACCTCCTAGTCGCGACCTCGTCATAGGCTGCGCACCACCAGCCAGGCGCCGAGCGCGGCGAGGAAGATCAGCACCGCGCGATTGAAGGTCTTCGGCTCCAGGCGGTCCTGCACGCGCAGGCCGAGCCCGAATCCAGCCAGGGCGGCGACGGTGAGCAGCAGCGACCACGCCAGCAGCACCCCCGACATCAGGCCGTACCACGTCACCGCGGCGAGCTGCGCGAGCTTGTAGAACACGAACGTGAAGCCGACGGCGCTCACGAACTCCTGCTTGCTCAGGCGGAGCGCGTAGAAGTACAGCACCAGCGGGGTGCCGGGCACGTTCGTGATCCCGCCGATCACGCCCGCCGCGAACCCGACGACGGGTGAGGCCCATGGCTCCCACCGCAAGGGTAACCGCGGCGACAGGCGCGTGGCGTTCAGCGCGACGAACGCGAGGATGAAGCCCCCGAGGATCAGCATGACCGTCCGGGAGGCGAACGAGGCCAGCAGATGGGTGCCGACCACCGTTCCCACCGCGCCGAACGCCACCACCGGCGCCATGCGGCGCACGGTGGCGCGGGGCGCGCCGGCGCGGACGAACTGCACGGCATCCATCGTGACGTTCGGCACGATGAGGACCAGGAACGCCGTCTTCACGTCCACGAGCAGCGTGAGCAGCGGCGTGCCGAGCGTCGGGAAGCCGAAGCCGATGGCGCCCTTGACGAACGCGGCCGCGGCCACGGCGAGCGCCACGAGAAGCCCCATGCGAGGCCGCATCGTAACGCGAAACGCGCGGGCCGGCTTGACACTCGCCGGCAACCGCCCGATCCTCGCCTACCGATGCCGATCAAGAGCGACCCCCGCCACGTCGGCCGCGCCTGGATCTCCCCCGACGGTCCCGTGGTGGCCGGCCAGCTCGGCACCTGGACCGTCACCTACGAGGTCGGCGCCTACGGCTACGACGAGCGCGCGCGGCTGAAGATCGCCTGGCGCTTCGCCTCCGACTGGGGCACGCCACAGTTCAAGGACCCCCGCGGCCGCAACTACACGACGATCCGCCTGGAGACTCGCTGCCCCACCGCCGTGGCCGATCTCGCCGTCGAGCCGCGCGGCCAGGTCCGGCCCTGGTTCAAGACGCTCGTCGCCTCGGTCGCCGACGGCTCGCTCTACCCGGGCGATCGCATCCACGTCACCATCGGGGACACCACGGGCGGTGGCGACGGCTCGCGTGCCCAGACGTTTCGCGAGCGCGGCTGCGAGTGGCGCGTCTTCGTCGACCCGTTCGGCACCGAGCTCTACACGGCGCTCGAGGCCTCGCCCCGGCTCGACGTGGTCGGCGGCGCGCTCCACCGCCTGGTGGCGGTGGCGCCGACCACGGTGCGGCCGGGCGAGCCGTTCGACGCGCTCGTCAAGGCCGAGGACCTGTGGGGCAACCCGTGCGAGCGGTTCGAGGGCGAGGTGGCGGTGGAGGCCGTCGGCGCCGCCGTGCCGGGACTGCCGCGCGCGGTGCGCTGGCGCAGCGGCGAGGTCGCCGTCGCGCGGGTGGCCGGGCTTCGCGTGGCCGGCGGCGAGACGCGCTTGCGCGTGAGCGGGCCCGGTACGGCCGCCGAGTCGAATCTGATCCGCGCGCTGGCGCCGGGCGAGGCGAAGACGTTCTGGGGCGACCTGCACGGCCAGACGCGGGCGACGGTCGGCACCGGGACGATCGAGGAGTACTTCGCGTTCGGCCGCGACGTCGCGCTGCTCGACATGATGTGCCACCAGGCCAACGATTTCCAGGTGACGGAGGACGAGTGGCAGCGGCTGCGCGCCCAGATCGAGCGCTTCCACGAGAACGGCCGCTGCGTCATCTTCGTGGGCTACGAGTGGTCGGGCATGACCCCGGGCGGCGGCGACCGCAACGTGATGTTCCGCTCGGACACCGCCTCGCTGCACCGCTCGTCGCACGCCGAGGTCGACGACATGGCCGACGCGGCGACCGATTGTTT
>JBGPZN010000253.1:0-5407 GCA_041493815.1 Methylomirabilia bacterium | reverse complement strand
GCCCCGCGTCGCGTCCTCGTCACCGGGCTGAGCGGTCTCATCGGCGGCGCGCTGCGCCCGCACGTCGAAGCGAAGTACGCGCTCCGCGCGCTGAACCGCCGTCCCGTGCCCGGCGTGGAGTGCCACCTGGCCGACCTCGGCGACCTCGACGCCATCCGGCCGGCGTTCGATGGCGTCGACACCGTCGTGCACCTGGCCGCCGCCGCCGGTGACCACCAGTCCCCGGCCGACATCATGCGATCCAACGTCGCCGGCGCCTATAACGTCTTCGAGGCGGCGCGCCTGGCTGGCGTCACCCGCGTGATCTTCGCCAGCAGCGGGGCCACGGTCGCGGGCTGGGAGCGCGAGCCGCCGCTCAGCCACATCGTGGCCGGCCGCTACGACCAGGTGGGGGACTGGACACGGCTCACGCACGAATCGCCGCTGCGCCCGAGCGGGCTCTACGGCGCCAGCAAGGTGTGGGGCGAGGCGCTGGGGCGCCACTACGCCGACACCCACGGGATGTCGGTGATCTGTCTGCGGATCGGACGCGTGAAGAAGGAAGATCGGCCGAGCGGGCCGCGCGATCTCTCGGTCTGGTGCAGCCAGCGCGACGTGACTCGCATGATCGTGGCGTGCATCGAGGCGCCCGCGACGGTGCGCTTCGACGTCTTCTTCGCGGTCTCCGACAATCGCTGGAGTTACCGCGACGTCGAGCACGCGCGCCAGGTGCTGGGTTGGACCCCGCTCGACCGCGCGGAGGATCATCGCGCCTGACCGAACGGGTCCCGTCGACATGTGGTCGGAGGTCGGCATCCGCCTGCTCGCGGCGGAGATGACGCTGGCGCGCTGAGGGCGCGTGCTCGACATCACGGTGGCCCCGACCCCCGCCCCGTCGGCGCTGCCCGCCTGCCGCTTCCGGTTCCCGGACCCGGCCGCCGCCGACGCCGAGGGGCTCGTCGCCCACGGCGGCGATCTGGTACCCGCCACGCTGATCGCCGCGTATCGCCAGGGCATCTTCCCGTGGCCGTACGACGAGGCATCGCTGCTGTGGTGGTCACCCGATCCCCGCGCGGTCCTGCCGCTCGACGCGCTGCACGTCTCGCGGAGCCTGGCGCGCACCCTGCGAAGTGGACGGTTCCGCGTCACGTTCAACGCCGCCTTCCCGGCCGTGATCGACGGCTGCGCCGCCCGCGAGGAGACGTGGATCACGCCGGCGGTGCGCGAGGCCTACGTGCGCCTGCACGCGCTGGGGTGGACACACAGCGTGGAGGTGTGGGGGCCGGACGGCGTCCTGGCCGGCGGTCTCTACGGCGTGGCGATCGGCGGCCTCTTCGCCGCGGAGTCGATGTTCCACCGCGCGCGTGACGCCTCCAAGGTGGCACTGGTCGCGCTCGTGCAGCACGCGCGACGCGTGGGCATCACGCTGCTCGACGTGCAGGTACCCTCGCCCCACCTGGCCTCCCTCGGGGTCCGCGCGATCCCCCGGGGTGAGTACCTGACCCTGCTGACGGCGGCGCTGCGCCGGCGGGTCGCGTTCGCCTGCTGAAGCCGGCGCCGCCCCCGTTCGTCTACTCCCCAGGAGGTCCTCATGTACAGTGGACGCATGATCCGAATGCTCGCCACGCTGGCGCTGGGCCTGCTCGTCACGGCTGGCGGCGCCTGGGCCCAGACCGCGGCGCCCGCGCCGAGGAGCGGTCAGCCGGCGCCCTCGCTCGACGAGGTCGTCCGGGCGCTGGAGTCGTCCTACGGACGGATCAACGACCTCAAGGCCGACTTCGAGCAGACGGCATTCAACAAGAGCCTCAACCAGAGCATCCCGGCCAAGGGCACCGTCTACCTCAAGAAGGGCGGCAAGCTGCGCTGGGAGTACGCCGATCCCACGCCCCAGGAGATCGTCTCCGACGGCAAGACGGTCTGGATCTACACGCCGGCGCTGGCCCAGGTGAACGTCGGCCCCGCCCCGGAGGCCCTGGCGGGGCCGGCCGGCTCGTTCCTGGCCGGGCTCGGCCGGGTGCGCGAGCACTTCAGCGTCCGCTTCCTCAACCCGGCCGAGCCGCGCGACAAGGACGGCAACGTCGTGGTCGACCTCACCCCCAAGCAGCCGCTGCCCACAATGAACCGGCTCATCCTCTCGCTCGACCCGCGCACGTGGGACGTGCGGCGGGCGGTGGTCTACGACCAGTTCGAGAACACGGTGACGATGCTGTTCCGCAAGACGGCCGTGAACTCCGGCCTCGCCGACTCGCTCTTCACCTTCGTGGCCCCCAAGGGGGTGGCGACGGTCCCCCTGCGCTGAGGTACACTGAGCGCCATGCCCGCCGAAGACTCCTTCGACATCGTGTGCAAGATCGACATGCAGGAGGTCACCAACGCGCTCGACCAGGCGCGGCGGGAGGTCGACACCCGCTACGACCTCAAGGGCTCCAAGCACGAGATCAAGCTGGAGGAGACCGACATCAAGCTGACGGCGGCCGACGACATGAAGCTCAAGGCCGTGGTCGACATCCTCCAGTCCAAGCTCCACAAGCGCGGGGTGCCGCTCAAGGCGCTGACCTACGGCAACGTCGAGACCGGCGCGGGCGGCGTGCTCCGCCAGACGATCGGCCTGCAGCAGGGGATCCCCATCGAGAAGGCGCGCGAGATCGTGCGGCTGATCAAGGACACCAAGCTCAAGGTCCAGGCCGCCATCCAGGAGGACCAGGTGCGCGTGTCCGGCAAGAGCCGCGACGACCTGCAGCGCGTCATGGCGCTGCTGCGCGAGCGCGACCTCGGCGTCGCGCTGCAGTTCGCGAACCGCCGCAACGCCTGACGGCGGCCGCCGCCCGCTGATCCGCCGCGGTATACTTTGTCCCCACCCATGAAGGTCCATCTCACGACGCTCGGCTGCCCCAAGAACCAGGTCGACTCCGAGTTGATGCTCGGGCTCCTGAGCGAGGCCGGCTTTCCGCTCACCGAGCGCGCCGAGGACGCCGAGTGCCTGATCGTGAACACGTGCGCGTTCATCGACCGGGCCCGCGAGGAGTCGGTGCAGACGATCCTCGAGCTGGCGCGGCTCAAGGAGGGGGGCCGCTGCCGGGCGCTGATCGTGACCGGCTGCCTGACCCAGCGCTACGGCGCCGAGGTGATGAGGGAGATGCCGGAGATCGACGGCATCCTCGGCACCTCCAACCTGCCCGCCATCGTCGACCTCGTGCGCCAGGCCGCCAATCGCCACGACTGGGCGACGGCGGCGCCGCCCGGCTATCTCTACGACGCCAGTACGCCGCGGCTGCTGACGGCGAAGGTCCCGTACGCGTACGTGAAGATCGCCGAGGGGTGCGACATGGGCTGCAGCTTCTGCGCGATCCCCCAGTTCCGCGGCCGCCACCGCAGCCGCCCGCTCGCCGACGTCGTCCGCGAGGTCGAGGGGCTGGCCGCGCGCGGCGTGCAGGAGGCGATCCTCGTTTCCCAGGACACGCTCGCCTACGGCCGCGACCTGCCGGGCAACGGCGACATCGGCGCGCTGCTGCTGGCGCTCGGCGACACCCGCATGCCCTGGATCCGCCCGATGTACCTGCATCCCGCCCATGTCAACGACCGGCTCGTGCAGACGTGGGCCCGCGCGCGCGTCGTGCCCTATCTCGACATGCCGGTCCAGCACGCCGCCGACGCGATCTTGAAATCGATGCGGCGGGCCGTGACCGCGCGCCGCCTGCGCGAGATCGTCGCCCAGTTCCGGGCGGCGATCCCCGGTGTCACCGTGCGCACCACGGTGCTGGTCGGCTTCCCGGGCGAGACCGACGAAGCGTTCGAACGCCTGCTGCAGTTCGTGGACGAGGTACGCTTCGATCGGCTCGGTGTGTTCACCTACTCGCCAGAGGAGGGCACACCCTCGCCCGATTTTCCAGGCCAGATCGACGCCGAGGTCGCCGCCGAGCGCGCCGCGCGCGTGCAGGAGGCGCAGGACGCGATCGCGTGGGAGCGCGCCGCCAAGCTCGTGGGCACCGAGGCCGAGGTGCTGGTGGACGGTCCCAGCGAGGACGGCGCGTTCGCCTGGGAAGGGCGTACGGCCGGCCAGGCGCCGGAGATCGACGGCCTCGTCTACCTGCGCGGCCGTCGCGACTTCACGGCCGGCCGCTTCGCCCGCGTGCGCGTCGTCGAGGTCGACGGCTACGAGCTCGTCGGCGAGCGCGCCTAGCCTCGCCCTGCGCACTCGCCTGGCGGTCGTCGTCGCCACGCTCGGCGGCGTCGGCCGGGCGCCGCTGGCGCCGGGCACGGTGGCCAGCGCCCTCACCGCGCTGGCGCTCTGGCTCCTGCATCTCTCGCCGCTCGCCCTCACCGCGCTGCTGGTCGCGGTCACCGTGCTGGGGACCTGGGCCGCCGGCGAGGCGGAGCGCGCACTCGGCGGCGGCAAGGATCCCGGTGCGATCGTCATCGATGAGGTCGCCGGCATGATGCTCGCGGTCCTCGTCGTTCCGCCGACCCTGGCGATCGTCGTGGTCGCCTTCCTCCTCTTCCGCGTGTTCGACGTGACCAAGCCGTTCCCCGCCAACGTCTCGCAGCGCCTGCGCGGCGGCATCGGCGTGATGATGGACGACCTCATCGCCGGCCTCTACGCGCTCGCGCTCGTGCGGGTGGCCCGGTGGGCCGGATGGCTCTGACCGCGGGCGTACGCCTCGTGGCGATCGGCTCCCCGCTGGTCGCCATCGACGACGACGCGGCGGCGGTGGCGGCGGCGCTGGCCGACGGCGGCGTGGGGCTCGAGAGCCGTACGGTCGTCGACGAGGACGAGGCCGCCCTCGAGCGCGCGCTGGCGCCGCCGGCGCCGCTGACCGTGGTCGTGGCGGGGCCGGGCGGGTCGACCGGCGACGTCGCGCGCCGCGTGCTGGCGCGCGCGAGCGGCACGCGCCTGGTCCTCAACGACCGCATGCTGGCGGCGCTCCAAGAGCTGCATCGCCGCCGCGACCGCCCGTTGCCGCGGCGCGACGAGCGGCTGGCGCTGCTGCCGCAGGGCGCGACGGTGTGGGCGCGGCCCGACGGTGAGCCGGCCTGGGCGCTCGAGTGCGAGGCCGCCGCCTGGGTGGTGCTGCCGCGCGGCGGGCTGGCGGCGGACACCGCCGCGCTCCTGCTCGACCTGGCGCGCGCCCGGCTGGGGCGCGGCGCGGCGCTGGCCGTGCGCACGCTGCGGACTGCGGGCGTGACGCTGGCGGACCTCGAGGAGCGGCTGGCCCCGTGGCTGGGGCCGGGCGAATCCAGCGGCGAGGTGGCCGTGACGATGGCGCCCAGCGAGGGCGAGGTGTGGGTGCGGCTGCGCGCGCGCGCCGTCACGCCCGACGCCGCGGGCGAGGCGCTCGGCGCCCTCGAGCGGCCCATCGCCGAGGCGCTCGGCGACGATTGCTACGGCCGCGACGGCGAGTCGCTGGAGCAGGCGGTGGGCAAGCGGCTC
>JBGPZN010000363.1:0-3963 GCA_041493815.1 Methylomirabilia bacterium | reverse complement strand
CTGGCCGTCGGCGCTGCAAGACGCGTTCATCGCGCTGCTGATGAGCCTGCCCGCGCCGTACCGCGCGTACGTGCGCCGCACGCTGTACGTCCGCGTCGACGCGCTCGCCGCGCAACGGCCGGTGACCCCCGAGGACGTCCAGCGCCTGTGGCACGAGCTCCGGGGGTCGATCGGACTTCGGTGACCCGGCCTCGATGGGCACCGGCGATCCGTGCCATGATCCCGGACGACGGGAGGCCATGATGAGCAGAGTCGACTGGAGCTACCACCGGAACGGCTGAATGACCTGCGCCAAGACGCAAGGGTTCCTTGCCAGGCACAAGGTCACCGTCGCCGCCCAGCGCGACGCCAAGAAGGCCACCATCAAGGGAAACGCCGCGCTCGGCGTGCTCGAGGGCGTGGACGAGCTCTACGCCGCCAAAGGCAAGCGCGTCGTGCACGTGGATCTGAAGCGCGAGAAGCCGCCGCGGACCGAGCTGCTCGGCCTGTTGCTGGGGCCGACCGGCAATCTGCGGGCGCCCACGCTCCGGAAGGGTCGTACACTGATCGTCGGCTTCGACGAAGCCACCTACAAGCGCGTGCTCGACTGACGTGCCGGACTGAAAGGAAGGCGCCCCATGTCACCCAAGGGTTTCTCGCACATCGGCCTGTCGACGCTGGATCTCGATGCGACCCGCGATTTCTACGAGAACGTCCTCAAGTTCAAGGCGGTGCGCTGCGACATCCTCACCGTCAAGGAGGGCGGCCAGATCCGCCACATCTTCTTCGACACCGGACGCGATCAGCTCCTGGCCTTCATGGAGGCGCGCGGCGTGCCGGGGGTGCCGGCCCACTACGACGCCGGGATCAATCGCGGGCTCGGTGTGCCGAACGCCTTCTATCACTTCGCCTTCGAGGCGGGCTCCGAGGCCGCGCTCGACGAGAAGCGCAACGAGCTGATCGCCCGGGGCGTCGAGGTGACCGACGTCGTCGATCACGACTGGGCGAAGTCGATCTACTTCAGGGACCCCAACGGGATCCAGCTGGAGTTCTGCTGCTTCACCCGTAACTTGACCGCGAACGACGCCCGGATGCAGCAGCGCGCCGAGGTGTCGCTCCGCCGGCTGGGGCTGGAGGGAGCGCCGGCGCCCGCGGAGAGCGCCAAGGTAGGGTAGCGCGCGCGCCATCCCGACCTCGCGCGTGGTCTGAGCATGGAGGGCCCCGGGACGGCCGTGCGCGTGACACCGAGTCGGCGGCGCGCCGACGAGTGGGCGGTCGTGCTCGCGGCCGCCGACATACCGCACTGGCTGCGTCAGCGACTCGACGGCTGGGCCCTGATCGTCCCCCCCGATGATGCGCGCACGGCCCTGACGACGCTCGCGGCCTATGACGAGGAGACCTCCCACGAGGGCGTGAACGGCGGCGACGAGGGCGCGCCGTCGCGTCCGATGACGATCGCCGGCGTCGTCGTCGCCCTGCTGCTGCTCGGTTTCTTCGCGATCACCGGACCGCGCGCCACAGACAGCGCCTGGTTCGAGCGCGGCAGCGCCGACGCCACGCGCGTGCTGGCCGGCGAATGGTGGCGGGCGGTCACCGCGCTCACGCTCCACGCCGACGCGCCCCACGTGCTCGCCAACGCCGCCGCCAGTGCGCTCCTGATGACCGCGGTGTGCTGGCACCTCGGGCCGGGCGTCGGCCTGTGGCTGCTGCTCCTCGCCGGCGCGGGCGGCAACGCCCTCACCGCTGCCGTCCACGGCGGCGATCACGTGTCCGTGGGCGCATCCACCGCCGTGTTCGGCGCCATCGGCATCCTCGCCGCGCTGCAGATCACGCGGCGCCGCACGGAGTCGAGCGGGATGAAGTCGTGGGTCGTGATCGCGGCGAGCCTGGCCCTCCTCGCGCTGCTCGGCACCGGCCCGCACGCCGACGTCCTCGCCCACCTCTTCGGTTTCCTCGTCGGCGGCGGGGTCGGGCTGATCGCCGCACTGACGATCCGCTGGACCCCGCCCGGGCCGGTCCAGTGGCTGCTCGTCGCCGCGGCCGGCGCGGCCGTCGTCGGGGCGTGGCGCCTGGCCCTCTGACGAGGGGCCGGACCGCCTCAGCCGCGGATCAGCAGCGCGGTGCCGGCGCCGACCAGGATGAGGCTCACCAGCCGGACAAACGCGCGAGGGCTCAGGCCCAGGTGGACACGGCCGCCAGCGTACAGGCCGGCGGCGACCAGCGGGAGCGACGCGGCCACGCAAGCCAGCGTCGTCCAGCCCAGGAGCCCGGCCACGGCGTAGGCGGCCAGGCGCAGGCCGCCGTCGATGAGGAAATTGGTGGCGAACGTTGCCCGGAAGGCGCTCTTGTCGAGCCCGCGCAGGTTGAAGTAGATCGCGTAGAAGGGCCCACCCGTCCCGAAGAGCGTCCCCACCAGCCCGCCCAGGATCCCGCACCAGATGGCCGCGAGGCGCGAGCCGTGCAGCGGGGGCAGCGGGAGGAGCTGGTAGACGGCGTACACGATCACGAAGGCGCCGAGGGCGCGGCTGAGGACCGTCGCCGAGACGCCGCGCAGGACGAAGAGTCCGGCGGTCACGCCGACCAGGGTGAACGGCAGGAGCACGAGCTGCTCGCCCCAGGCGACACGCTCGATGTTGCGCACGCTCTGGCCCGCCGAGCCGATGTAGTCGAGCGAGACGACCACCGGCACCACCGTGCTGATCGGCGCCACCATCGAGAGCAAGGGCACTGCGATCAGCCCGGAGCCGAAGCCGGCGATGCCCCGCACGACGTAGGCCAGGAGCAGGACGAGACCGGCGTAGGCGGCGAGCGGGACGTCGAGACCCGCGAGCGGGCTCACGCCTCCCCGCGGGCCTTGCGAAACGCGCGCTCGAAGCCCGGCAGCGCGCGCACCACGGTGTCCCGCTCCACCGTGAGCGAGATGCGGATGTGACCGGGCATGCCGAACCCGGAGCCGGGCACCGTGAGCACGCCCTCGTCGGCGAGCAGGCGGACGAAGGCCACGTCGTCGTCGATGGGGGTGCGCGGGAACACGTAGAAGGCGCCCTGCGGCTTCACGCACCGGTAGCCGATGCGCGTGAGCCCGGCGTACATCAGGTCGCGCTTCTCGCGATAGGGCGCCACGTCGATGACCAGGTCGCCCACCTCGGCGACCACCCATTGCCAGAGCGCTGGCGCGTTGACGAAGCCGAGCACGCGGCTGGTGAACGTGCAGGCCTCGAAGAGCTCGGCCGCCTCCGGCAGGCGCGGCGAGAAGGCCAGGTAGCCGATGCGCTCGCCGGGAATGGCCAGCGACTTGGACCACGACGTGGCGACGATCGAGCGGGTGACCAGCGGCGGCACCTGGGGCGGCACCACGTCGTCGAAGACGAGCGCGCGGTAGGGCTCGTCGCTGATGAGCACGATGGGCCGCGCCGCGCGAGCGAGCATCGCCTCGATCTCGACGAACGTCGACGCCGGGTAGATGACGCCGCTCGGGTTGTTCGGCGAGTTGACCAGGATGGCGCGCGTCCTCGGCGTGATGGCGGCCTCGAGCCCCGCGACGTCGGGCGTGAGATCGGCCCTGGGCGGCACGACGACCAGCCTGCCGCCGTGGTTCTCGGCGTAGAAGGTGTACTCGGCGAAGAACGGCGCCACCGTGAGGACCTCGTCCCCGGGATCGAGCAGCGCCTTCAGCACGGTGTTGAGCGCGGCCCCGGCGCCCACGGTCATGAGGACGTGATTGGCCGTGTAGGGCAGCCCGGTGGCCGCGCGGAGCCGCCCGGCCACCGCCTCGCGGACGCGCGGATGGCCGGCGTTGGGCATGTAGGCGTGCAGGTGGAGCTCTTTGCTCTTCAGCACCCGCCGGGCGGCGGCCAGCACGGCCGGCGGCGGCTCGATCTCGGGATTGCCCAGCGTGAAGTCGAAGACCTTGTCGGCTCCGCGCTCCTGCTTGAGGCGCGCGCCCTCCTCGAACATGCGGCGGATCCACGAGGCCTTGGTCAG
>JBGPZN010000454.1:0-3175 GCA_041493815.1 Methylomirabilia bacterium | reverse complement strand
CGCTGCGCGCAGGTGCACGCCACGACGTTGCGGTTCGCTCCGCACACGGCACACAGGCCGCGGCACTCCGGCTGGCACAGGGGCTTCATCGGCAGCGCCAGCGTGGTCTCGTTCTCCACCAGCCGGGCCAGGTCGAGCTCGTCGTTGGCGTAGAAGTCCACGTCGAGATCGTCGGCGCCGAGCTCGACGCTGTCGGCCCCGGACGGGCGCGGCATCAGCCGCACGTCCACCGAGGCGTCGACACGGGCGGCGAACGGCTCGAGGCACCGGCCGCACGTGAGCGGTATCGTCGCCCCCAGCCGGCCGCTCACGAACACCTCGGTGCCGTCGGCCTCGACCTCGAGCGCCACCGATTCGAGCCGCCACGAGGGGTCGCTGAGGGCGCCGGGCAGCGCCGCGACATCGTCGATCCTGAGCCCCTGCTCCTCGAGCTCGGATACGCGGATGATCATGGCTTCTGCATCCTTCGCCGACGCTCCTGCACGATGTCTGGAGGCGCCGTAAGTCTGTGTCATTAAAGAATTTTTCAACTAAACCGGGCCAGTATAGCGACGGGGTCACGGCAAGTCAAGGTGTTTGACCGCCTGCAGGCCCTTTGGTACCCTCACATCCGTCCAACGATTCACGGAGGAGCGAACCATGTCCAACGTATTCAAGACCGCGTTGCTGCTGGCGGTCCTGACCGTCATGCTCGTGCTGCTCGGCGGCGCACTCGGCGGGCGGCAGGGCATGTTGGTGGCACTCATCCTCGCGGTGGCAATGAATTTCGCCAGCTACTGGTGGTGCGACAAGATCGTGCTGGCCATGTACCGGGCGCAGCCGATCACCGAGGCGGAGGCGCCGGGGCTCTATAACATGGTCCGGCGGCTGGCGAGCAAGGCCGGCGTGCCGATGCCGCGCGTGTACCTGATCCCGACCGAGCAGCCCAACGCCTTCGCGACCGGGCGCAACCCGGAGCACGCGGTGGTCGCCGTCACCGAGGGGATCCTGCGTATCCTCGACGACGAGGAGCTCGAGGGCGTGCTGGCCCACGAGCTGGCGCACGTGACCAACCGTGACATCCTGATCTCGACGATCGCCGCCACCCTGGCCGGCGCCATCACCTACCTGGCCCACATGGCGCAGTGGGCGGCGTTCTTCGGCGGCGGCCGCCACGACGACGACGACGGGCCCAGCCCGATCGCCATGATGCTGATGGCCATCGTGGCGCCCCTGGCCGCGATGCTCGTGCAGATGGCGGTGTCGCGCTCGCGGGAGTTCCAGGCCGACGCCACCGGCGCCCGCCTGGCCGGTCGTACGTGGGGCTTGTCGAAGGCGCTCGAGAAGCTCGAGATGGCCAAGCATGCGGTGCCGATGGACGCCAACCCGGCCACCGCGCACATGTTCATCGTCAACCCGCTCAGCGGCCGGGCGCTGATGCGACTGTTCTCGACGCACCCGCCGATCGAGGAGCGGATCGCGCGGCTGCGCTCCATGCGGCTCGGCTAGCAGATTCCGGCACCGGACGCGGGGGCGTCGCCGCTCCTCGCGGCGGGTTCCTTGACCGTCTCCGGGCGGTGGGCGAGAATGACCGGGTTGGACGCATGGCTGCCGTACCACTCATTCGCGTAGTCGGTCTCGTCCGCGTCTTCGGTGCCCAGCGCGTCCTCGACGGCGTCGATCTCGACGTCGGCGCCGGCGAGGCGGTCGCGCTGCTGGGACCCAACGGCGCCGGCAAGACGACGCTGCTCAAGATCGTCGCCACGCTGCTGCGTCCTACCCGCGGCACGGCGACGGTCGGGGGCCACGACTGCGTGCGACAGGCCGAGGCGGCCCGCGCGATCCTGGGTGTGGTGGCCCACGGCGCCCACGTGTACGAGGACCTCACGGCCCGCGAGAACCTCGTTTTCTGGCTGCGGATGGGTGGCCACGCCGCCGACCGCGATGCGCTCGCCGGCGCGCTGGCCGACGTCGATCTCGAGCGCCACGCCGACGCGCGGGTGCGCACGTTCTCGGCCGGCATGCGACGCCGTCTGGCGCTGGCCCGGCTGACGCTGACGCAGCCGCGCGTGCTGCTGCTCGACGAGCCGTTCGCCGGGCTCGACCAGCGCGCGCGCAAGTGGCTCGAGGGCCGGCTGGAGACGTTCAAGGCCGGCGGCGGTGCCGTGCTCATGGCCACCCACAGCTTCGGCCGCGAGCTTGGCGTCGCCGACCGCCTCGCGATCCTGGCCGGCGGCCGGATGGCCCTCGACACGCCCCGGGCGGGGCTCGATCCCCAGGACGTGCAGCGGCTCTACGCCGCGCACACCGAGGAGGTCTCGTGACGTACGCGCGGCGCGCCCTCGCGGTGGCCTGGAAGGACCTGGTGGTCGAGCGACGCTCCAAGGAGACCCTCAACGCGCTGCTGTTCTTCTCGCTGGCCTTGCTGTTCGTCTTTCAGTTTGCGCTCGGCCCCGACCGGGAGCGGCTGGCCGCGGTGCTCCCGGGCCTGCTCTGGCTCGCCTTCATCTTGAGCGGCGTGCTCGGCCTGGGCCGCGCGTTCCTGGTCGAACGCGAGAACGACTGCTGGGAGGCGCTGCTGCTCACCCCCGGCGACAAGTCGGCGATCTATCTCGGCAAGCTCGCCGGCAGCCTCGTGCTCATGGCCGTGGTGGAGACGCTGGTGCTGGCGCTCTTCGTCCTGTTCTTCAACGTGGATCTGGGCCCCGCCCTGCCCGGCCTGGCCCTGGTCATCGGCCTCGGCACGGTGGGCATCGCCGCCGTCGGCACGCTGTTCGCCGCGATGACGGCCCAGGTGCGCGCGCGCGAGCTGTTGTTCCCGGTCCTGCTGCTGCCGGTGCTGGTGCCGGTCCTGCTGGGAACGGTCAAGGCCACCGAGGCGTTGCTGCTGCGGGAGCCGCTGGCGGCGGTGGCGCACTGGCTCAAGCTGCTGGTGGCGGCCGACGTCATCTATCTGGCGATCGGCCTCCTCACCTTCGACTTCATCCTTGAGGGCTGAGGCGGGCGTGACCACGCTGCTCGGCTGGCTCGCCGGTCTCGGCCTCGTGGCCGGACTCGTCATGGGCTTCGGCGTCGCGCCCCGCGAGGTCACCCAGGGTAACGTGCAGCGCATCATGTACCTGCACGTGCCGGCCGTGTGGGTCGCCTACCTCGCCTTCACGGTGGGCTCCGCGGCCTCGATCGCGTACCTGGCGGG
>JBGPZN010000361.1:0-3977 GCA_041493815.1 Methylomirabilia bacterium | reverse complement strand
GACGATGCCGCCGCCGACGATGACGACGCGCGCGTGGGAGGGCGGGAGGTCGGGCATCGCGGGGACAGTATCAGGAATGGGGAGGGTTTGCGGATGGCGAACGCGGGCACCCCGTGTCTACCGCGCTGGCGACGGAAACCGATTCGCCTTCCAGTCGAAATCCTTCCAGAGCGCGTTCATGCGGTCAGCGACCCCGTGGAACTTGTGCTGTCCGTCGGCGTGCGCCGCCAACAGCTCGTCCACCGATCGGAACTGCGCGAGATAGCCCAGGCCGTACTCCGCGGGCTCGGCCATCTTCATCTCTCCGGCGACGAAGCGGCGGTAGCCCTCGCCGGGGTGGATCCAGAACGCCTCCGACGTCTCCTCGGTGAAGAGCGCGGGGGCCTGATCGGCGGGTACGCGGCACAGGAAGAAGCGCGCGGTGAAGCGGATCGGGCTGGAGGCCGGGGTGATGAAGTGCGAGAGAAAGCGCAGCCCGCGTACGTCGCACCGCCAGCCCGCGCGGGCCAGCAACGCGGCCAGCGGTGTTCCGGCCATGAGCGCCTTGCGCAGGCTGGCGATCACCTCGCGCGTGGCCGGCTCGCGCCCGTCGATCGGCCGCCCGACCGGGTCGCACGCGAGCAGGATGCCGCTCTCCTCCAGCAGCTCGCGCACCGCCGTCACCCAGAACGCCAGCGCGGGGCCGCCGTCGTGGCCCGGAAAGGTCGCCTCCGCCGCCTCGACGCCGAGGCCGTAGCAGCACGCCAGCGCGTCGGCGGCACCGTCGGCGGCGTCGACCCGTCCCCCCGGGAACGCGTAGTAGCCGCCGAGGAACTTCATCGACTGATGCCGGCGGATCATCCACACCTCGAGCGGCTCCGGCGCGCCGGGCGTAGCCGCGCGCACGATGACGACGGAGGCGGCGGGCCGGGGCACCGCGGGGGCGACGGATGGCTCGGACATGGGTGCCCTATACTCTACGCCACGGAGGGCGGCATGGACGTCGTCAACCTCGCAGACAAGCTCGGCCAGTTCACCGAGGCGTGGTCGCCGAAGATCGTGGGCGACGTCAACGACATGCAGGTGAAGGTGGTCAAGCTCCGCGGCGAGTTCGTCTGGCACCACCACGAGGTCGAAGACGAGCTGTTCCTGGTCGTCGCCGGCCGCCTCCGCATGCGCCTGCGCACCGGCGACCGCGACGTCGCGCCCGGGGAGTTCATCATCGTTCCCCGCGGCACCGAGCACTGTCCCGTCGCCCTCACCGACGAGGTCCACGTCGTGCTGCTGGAACCCAGGGGGACGCTGAACACCGGCAACGTCACGTCCGATCGCACGGTGGCCGAACCCGGACGGATCTGAGCCTCACACGAGGCCGAGGCGCTCCTTCAGCGCCCGCACCCGATCGCGGGCGACGGCCAGCTCGGTGCGCCGCGTGTCCTTCAAGCAGACCTGCAGGTGGCCGTCCTCGTCGGCGCGAAGCTCGCCCACCCAGGCGACGTTGACCAGCGCCGCGCGATGGATGCGCAGGAACCGCGCGGGATCGAGCCGGCGCTCCAGCTCGGCGATCGTCATGTCGAGCACGTGCTCGGTCGCCGCCGTCACCGCGTAGGTGGCGCGGTCCCGGGCCACCACGTGGGTCACCTGCTCGACCGGCAGCAGGTGGACGCGGTCGCGGATGCGCGAGGCCAGGTGGTCGAGGAACTCGCCGCCGCGCAGATGCCGGGCCAGCCGCTGCAGCGTGGCCCGCACCTCCGCGCCGGCCTCGTCGCGGCGGCCGGCGACGCGGTCCAGCGCGCGATCGAGACGGGCGCGCTCGATGGGCTTGAGCAGGTAGTCGACCGCGTTCACCTCGAAGGCCTGCACGGCGTGGCGGTCGTGGGCCGTCGTGAACACGACGGCGGGGCCCGGCGGCACCCGCTCGACGACCTCGAAGCCGCTGAGCCCCGGCATGTGGATGTCGAGGAAGAGCACGTCGACGGATTGTGCGCTGACCTGCTGCAGCCCCTGCGCGGGATCGGTGGCCCGGCCGACGATCTCCACGCGTCCGGTGGCCTGCAGCATGCGAGCCAGCCGCGAGAGCGCCAGCGGCTCGTCGTCGATCAGGAACGCGCGGAGGAGGCCGCTCGCGCTCACGCCGCCCGGGAGGCTCGCGGCACGGTGACGGTCACGAGCGTGCCGCCGTCGCGCCGGCCGACGGTCAGCGTCGCCGCCTCGCCATAGCGCGCCGCCAGTCTCGACTGAAGATTCTCCAGCCCGTGGCCGACCCGCATGGCGTCGGCGGTGAAGCCGGGCCCGTCGTCCCACACGGTGAGACACAGCTCGTCGGCGGTCGCGGCGGCGGCGACGCGGATCCGGCCGCCTCCCGGCCGGGGTGCGATGGCGTGCTTCACGCTGTTCTCGACCAGCGTCTGGACCGCCAGGGGCGGGACCTCGCGGCGGGCAACGTCGGCCGGGGCGTCGATGACGAAGGCCAGGCGCTCGCCCAGCCGCGTCCGCTCGATCTCCAGGTAGTCGGTCACGATCTTCAGCTCGTCGGCCAGCGGCACCACGCCGCGCCCGGTGGCGTCGAGCGAGAAGCGGAGCAGCGCGGCCAGGCGCTCCACCATGCGCTCGGCGTGGTCGGGGTCCTCCTGGATCAGCGCGGAGATCGCGTTGAGGGTGTTGAACAGGAAGTGCGGCTGCAGCCGCGACTCCAGCGAGGCCAGGCGTGCCTCCAGCGCCATCTTGCGCGCGCGCTCGTGCTCGAGCTCGCGCGTGCGCAGCTCGAGGGCGAGGGCGTCGAGTCGCGAGCGCTGGCTCTCGTAGAGCGTCATGCCGACGCCGAGGGTCATGGTCAGCAGCGCATTGATCGGGAACGAGAACGCGAAGGACGGCCAGAAGGACTCGACGGCCCGCCGCTCCACGGCGCCGATGAGCCCGGTGGCCAGCGCGGTGCCCACGCCGGCCAGCCCCAGCAGCGCGGGAATCGTCACCGCCCACTGCAGGGCCGCGCTCAGGGCGCAGAGCCGGTGCCGGAACGCCGGCATGAGGGCGCCGCAGAGGGCGGCCATGATGGCGGAGTGCACCAGCGCGTGCCGGAGCATCGTGGGGACGCCGGCCATGCCGCTGAGCGCGCCGAACAGCACCGTCGGCACCAGCGCGGCCACCACGCTGACCACGGCCACGCGCCGCCAGTAGTCGCGGCCGTGCCGGTGGGGCTCCTCGGTCGTCATCGTGGCGATCGTATCAGGAGCCGTCGCCGGACCGCAGCGCGCGCCGGACGAGCCCCGCCCCGAGCAGCGCCAGCCCGATCAGCACCGTCACCCACTCGCGGGGGATCGTCAAGGTCCGGACCAGCACGATCCCGAGGCCCACCAGCGTCACGATGACGCCCGCCAGGATCAGCCCGTTGCCGCCGCAGCGTTTGCTTGTCATGATCAGAACCTCCAGGTGGTGGTGAACGTCACGCGATCGTTGCGGTCGAACTGCCCGTACAGCGTCCGCTTCGGCCCCTCGAAGATGTCGGCGCCGACCGACACCGTCACCGAGCCGCTCACCAGCCAGTCCAGGCGCGGGCTCACGCGGAGGTCGCCGCGGTCGACGCCGACCACGGCGAGGACGGTGGGATTCAGCGTGTTGTCGAGGAACCCGGTCGTGACCCGCAGGGCCACCGACGTCGTCACCACTCCCTGCACGCCCGGACGGGTGATGTTCGTCGAGGCGCCGGCCAGGATCTTCTGGCTCACCTGCAGCGCGGTGTCGAGCGAGCCGAAGAAGGTGTAGTCGACGCCGATCAGGTAGTCGATGGTGTCGCGCCGGACGACGCCATCGCGGTCGAGCGGGTCGATCGTCTCGTAGCGCTTGCCGATGGTGGCGGCGACCTCGGCGCGGACGACGACCTCGTCGATGCTCTTGCCGAGCGTGGCCCCCACCACGTGCAGCCGCGGGTGGCGCGGCTCCAGCACCACGACGTCGGGCGCGGGCGGCTGGGGCACCCGGCGCTGGAACAGGACGGGGCT
>JBGPZN010000110.1:0-8945 GCA_041493815.1 Methylomirabilia bacterium | reverse complement strand
GATAGAGGTGATACTCCCAGCCCTTGCCCTGCCCCGCGAAATGCGCGACGCCGTACAGGATGCCGACCGCCGCCACCGCGTGGCGGGCGCCGAAGCGTCCCGCGGCCAGCGCGCTCGCGATGGAGAGCGTGACGCCGGCGCCGATGGGAATCCATACCTCGGCCCGGTAGACGTTCCAGCCGGCGGTTCGCCCCAGTCGTGTGTAGAGCGGGATCAGGTAGTCGAACACGATCGCCCGCCAGGCCGGCAGCGCGCCGGCCAGCGCGAGCCAGCCGACGACGGCCACCGGCGCCACCGCGGCGCCCGTGGCGAAGTGAGCGAGCGGTACCAGGACCCCCGCGCCGGCCCGCCACGCCGCCAGCACGATCAGCACCCCGAGGGCGCCGGCCAGCGCGAGCGCGTGGGGCTTGATCGTGATCGAGGCGCCCATCGCGAGGCCGCCCCAGGCGAGCGCGCCCGGCCGGCGTGACTCCATCCAGCGCGCGACGCCGAGCGCTCCGGCCACCAGCAGCGGGCCCAGCAGGAAGTCGCGCTGCCCGGCCTGCCAGGCGCCGCCGCTCAGATGATAGAGCGCGGCCAGGATCGCCGCGGTCCCTGCCGACAGCCGCCCCCACGGCGCCGCGAACATGGCCATGGCGATCGCCCACGCCGCCAGCCACGCCAGGTCGAACACGCGCCAGGCCAGGTCACCCGTGCCCACCGTGCGCACCACGAGCAGGTGCAGCAGATACACGCCGGGAAAGTTCATATCGAACACATCCCGGTACGGCACCGCCCCCTCGCCGATCCGCCACCCCACGTAATGCATCAGCGGCGCATCGTGCACCAGCGGCCACGTGATCGACCGCCACGCCAGCCACGCGACCAGCCCCACCCCGAGGCCCAACGTGAGAAGTTCGAACGATCGCGTTCGATCGCCGGCCGGGCCGGGGGCGTTACCTTCCAAAATAGGCCTCGATCACCCGCTCGTCGGCCTGGATCAGGCCCGGGGGCCCCTCGGCGATCTTCTCGCCGTGGTCGAGGACAAAGACGGTCTCGCACAGACCCATGACGACCTTCATGTCGTGCTCGACCAGCAGGATGGTCCGCCCCTCGTCGCGCAGGCGGGCGACGGCGCCCAGCAGGTCGTTGAGCAGCGTGCGGTTCACGCCGGCCGCCGGCTCGTCGAGCAGGATCAACGCGGGATCGGTCATGAGCACGCGCACGAACTCCACGAGCTTCTGCTGGCCGTAGGACAGGTTGCCGGCGTACTCGCCGGCCAGCCCCTCGAGCTTGACGAACGCAAGCAGCTCGCGCCCGCGCCGCTCGGCGTCCGCGCGCGCGCCACGGGTGACGACGAGCAGGTTCTCCAGCGCGGTCAGCTCGGGAAAGACGCGGATCACCTGGAACGTGCGGCCGATGCCGCGGTTGGCCACCTGGTGCGGCTTGAGGTGATCGATCCGCTCGCCCTTGAAGACGATCCGGCCGGCGTCGCGCCGCTCGAGCCCGGTGATGCAGTTGAACAACGTGGTCTTGCCGGAGCCGTTGGGCCCGATCAGGCCGTAGATGCGGCCGGTCTGCAGCGCGAACGACACGTCGTTGACGGCCGTGACGCCGCCGAAGCTCTTGCGCACGCCCTCGACCGCGAGCACGGACATCAGATCGTCCGCGGCAGGTGGTACTTGAGCTGCAGCAGCCCCAGCACCCCGCGCGGCATCAGCAGCACGACCGCGACGATGATGGCGCCGAACAGCAGCGGGTGCACGTAGGGATAGTGCGCCCACACGAGCTCCTGGATCACGAACAGGGCGACGGCGCCCAGCACCGGCCCCCACACCGTGCCCTTGCCGCCGAACAGCACCATCACGATCATGGTCACGGTGACGGCCAGCGGAAAGACGCTGATCGGCTCGATGTAGCCCTGGTCGCGGGCGGTGAGCGCCCCCGCGATGCCCGGCCCCAGCGCCGAGAGCAGGAACGCCGCGAGCTTGTGATGGAACGTGTCGATGCCCATCGCCTCGGCGGCGATCTCGTCCTCGCGAATGGTCATGAGGCGCAGGCCGAATCGCGAGGTGATGATCAGATAGGTCGCGGCGGTAACGGCGATCGCCAGCAGCCCCATGCCGTAATAGACGGCGCGGGTGGCGTCGGCCGTCGGCAGCGACAGGCCGTTGCCGCCGCCGGTCAGCCCCTCGAAGTACGACACCAGAGCCCGCACCACTTCGTTGAGCCCGAGCATCGCGATCGCGAAGTAGGGGCCCTTGAGCCGCAGGCACGGATAGCCGATCAGGAGCGCCAGCAGGACCGCCGCGACGCCGCCGGCGAGCGCGGCGGTCGGCCACGACCAGCCGGCGCTGGTGACCAGGATCGCCCCGGCGTAGGCGCCGATGCCGAAGAACGCGACGTGGCCGAAGGACACGTAGCCGGTGAGGCCGGAGATCAGGTTCCAGGAGCCGGCCAGCGCGATCCACATGAAGATCTGCAGCGTCGAGCGGACGCCGTAGCCGGTGCCGAACGCCGGGTAGACCGCGAGCGCCGCGACGACGGACAGCGACAGCGCCACCAGGAACCAGCCGCGCCGGGCGTTCACGTCTGGCGGCCGCCGAGCAGGCCGGTGGGGCGGACGAGGAGCACCAGCACCAGCAGCACGTACGCCACGACCTCGGACAGCTGCGTCGTCAGGAACAGCGAGGCGAGCTGTTCGACCAGCCCCAGCAGCAGGCCGCCCAGCAGGGCGCCCGGGTAGTTGCCGGCGCCGCCCAGCACGATCACCAGGAACGACTTGAACGTCCACACCCCGCCCATCTCGGGCTGGATGGCGACGATCACGGCCAGCAGCGCGCCGCCGCCGGCGGCCAGGGCGCTGGCGAGGCCGAAGGTGAGCAGGTGGATGCGGGCGACGTCGATCCCGCACACCATGGCCACCTCCCGGCTCTGCGAGGTGGCGCGGATGGCCTTGCCCAGCCGCGTCGCTTTCAGGAACAGGAACGCGACTCCGGTCATCGCCGCCGCGAACACGAAGGCGATGAATCGCGGCTTGGACAGGGCGAAGTTGCCGATCAGCCAGGAGCCGGTGATGTACTCCACCGATCGCAGGTCCGACGTGAAGGCGTTCTGGGCCAGGTTCACCAGCGCGATCGAGATGCCGAAGGTGAGCAGCAGCGAGGAGAGCTCGGGGGCATCGACCACGCGGAACACGAGGGTCCGCTGCAGGACGACGCCGACCACGAACAGGGCGGCCATCGCCACCGGCACCGTCAGGAGCGGGTTCATCCCGGTGCGGCTGTACAGAAAGAACGTGACGTAGGCGCCGAGCATCAGCATCGGCCCGTGGGCGATGTTGATGACCCGCATGACGCCGTAGATCAGCGCCAGGCCGAGCGCCACCATCGCGTACAGCGCGCCCGACAAGACGCCGGAGATGAGCACCTGCCCCACCATCTCCGGCGTCAGGACGACGGTCACGAGGAGTGGGGAGCGGTCAGCGCTGGTTCCACGGCGGCGTCGGGAAGCGGGGCTTGGCCTGGGCGAGATCGTCCGGCCAGACCGTGATCTTCTTTTCGCCCTGCCACTGGAAGGTCACCATCTTGTGGGCGGTCTGAAATCCGTCCGTGTCCACCTTGTACTCGCCGAAGATCGTCTTCGTCTCCAGCTTCAGCAGCTGCTCGCGGACCCGGTCGGCGTCCAGCGAGCCGGCCCGCTTGACGGCCTCCGCGTAGATGGTGCAGCCGGCGTAGCCGGCCGCCGAGTGGTAGGACGGCTCGTGATTGAACTCCTTCTTGTACGCGTCGAAGAACTCCTGGTTGCCGGGGTACGGCAGCGTGTGCTCCCACTGCGTCGCCCCGTAGATGAACTCGGCGTTCTGTTTCAGAACGTCGTAGAACTCCGGCAGGTCCCCGCCGACCGTCACCCCGTACATCTTGGGGTTCACGTTCAGCTCTTTCATCTGGCGGGTGAGCGCCACCGCGTCGTCGAAGTAGGTGCCGGCGGCGATGACGTCGGGGTTGGCGGCCTTGACCTTCGTGAGCAGCGCCGAGAAGTCGGTGTTGCCCTTGGGGTAGGCCTCCTGGTAGACGACCTGCATCCCCTTCTTCTTGGCCAGGTCGACGGCGCCGGCGGCGGCCGCCTTGGAGAACAGCGTGTCCTCGTTGATGACCGCGACCGTCTTGAGGCCGCGCTTGGCCGCCGTGTCGATGAGCCCCTCGAGGTAGGACTCGGCCGGCGTGATGACCATGAAGATGTACTTGCGGCCCTTCTTGAAGATCGACGTCGTCGCCGCCAGCGGCGCCACCATCACCTTCTTGTACTTCTCGGTCACGTTGGCGGCGGCCTCCGACACCGGCGAGGAGTACGGCCCCATCACCGCGTCCACCTTGTCCTCGGTGATGAGCTTCTCGTAGAGCCGCACCGCGGTGGCCGGCAGCGACTGGTCGTCGTACATGACGAGCTCGGCCTTGCGGCCCAGCAACCCGCCCTTGGCGTTGAGGTCCTTGATGCAGAGCTGATAGCCCTCGTGCTGGTTCTTGCCCAGCTTGGCGTAGGTGCCGGTGAGCGACAGCGAGGCACCGATGCGGATCGGGCCCTGGGCGTCGGCCGGCATGCTGAGCATGGCGACGGCCACCGCGAGCACCAGTGATCCGAGCGCTTTGAAGGTCATGGGGGTCCTCCTGGAGGGGCTCCGTGCGCTCCGATGAATAGCACCCGCTCGTTCGATGTGTCAAGGCGACGGCCCGCGGGGCGGTGGAGCCGGCGGGGCCGCGATGGTAGCCTGACGTCCGATGGCGTCAACCCCGGCGGGCCGCTCGATCCTCATCGTCGAGGACAACGTCGACGCGCGTGACGCGCTCTGCCTCTTGCTGGAGCTGGAAGGTCACCTGGTCGCGGTGGCGGGCGAGGGCCACCAGGCGCTCGAGCTCGTCCGCGCCAAGGATCCCGACATCGCGCTCGTGGACATCGGCCTGCCGGGAATCGACGGCTACGAGGTCGCCCGGCGCGTGCGCGCCCTCGACGGCCGCCGCCCGGTGCTGATCGCGCTCACCGGTTACGGCCAGCCGGAGGACCGCCGGCGCGCGAGCGAGGCCGGCTTCGACGACCTGCTGGTCAAGCCGGTGGACCCGACGGCCCTGGCGATCCTGCTCGCTACTCTCGAAATTCCTGGTCGAGGATCTCGCGGATGAACCGGTCGAGCGAGACGGGGTAGAAGCGCGCGTCGGGCGAGACGATCACGCCGGTGTCGATGATCTCGCGGCGGGACAGCTCGTCGAGCACACGCTCCAGGTGGCGCGCGGGATCGTGCTCGTGGCGGCGGATCGCCAGATCCTCGCTCTCGAGGACCACCTTGGAGGCGTAGCGGAAGCTGAACACGCGTGCCACCAGCCGGCGGTCCATCAGCTCCCGCTCACCGAACAGCTCGCCGTAGGTCGGCCCGTCGCCCCCGGCCGCCAGCACCAGGCGCGGCGAGACCTTGATGCGTCCCCGCACCTCGACCGCCCGGGCCGGGTGGTCGTGCTCGGGCGCCACCAGGATGTAGGGCAGCACGTGATAGCCGCTGATGATACCGGTCATCGGCTTGCGGACGATCTCCGTCTCGCTGAAGATCACCCGCAGGAACTCCGGGTCCGACCACTGCTCGTCCATGCCCAGAGTGTACGGCCTGGCGGCGGCGGCGAGGACATTGACTTCGCCGGTGTGGCGGCGGCAGGCTGGAGCCATGACCGATCCGACCAGTGACCGTCCGATGGTGACGCGTCCCGCCGCCAGCGAGTGGGTGCACATCTGCGAGCGCTGCGGCGAGCGGATGGAAGAGCGCACGTGCAAGATCATCTGCACCAACTGTGGCCTCACCAGAGATTGCAGCGATCCGTGAACCCGCCCCGCGTCTTCTTCCTCTCCCCCGCCAACTGCGGCGGCGAGCGAGCCGGCCTGCTGTTCTCGCCGCGCGCCTCGTTCGATCTCGCCCGACGGCTGCGCACGGCGGAGGGCGTGACGCTCGGCGAAGTGTTCTCGTTTCTCTCGAGTCTCTACTTCCGCGGCAAGCTCGCCTACGCCGAGCGATTCGGCGCGCCGCTCGTGATCACGCCCAACACGGGGCTGCGGCCGCCCGACGACCGCCTCACGCTGGCGGCGTTGCGGGCCGCCGCCCGGGTGGACATCCACGCCGCCAACGCCCGCTACCGGGGGCCGCTGCTGGCCTCGGCGCGGGCGGTCGTCGAGACGCTGGGCCCCGACGCCCCGGTCACGCTGCTCGGCTCGATCGCCTCCGAGAAATACGTGGGGGTGCTGCTCGACGTCTTCGGCGAGCGCCTGACCTTTCCGGCGGCCTTCGTGGGCCGGGGTGACATGAGCCGCGGCGGCTTGCTCTTGCGAGCCGTGCGAGCCGGGGTGGAGCTGGACTACGTGCCGGTGGCCGGCACGGTTCGCCATGGCCCCCGCCCCCCGCGGTTGGCGCCGGTGCGGTGATGCCGCGCGCACGCCGGGCCAGCCCGGCTGCGGCCACTCGTGATCATCACCCGGCGACGCGACGGCGCGGGGCGGCGCCCACCGGCGGGACGTCGATCACCATCCCGTCCGTGCGAGGCGACGTCGAGGTGGACGTCGGCGGCCGGCGCGTCCGGCTGACCCACCTCGACAAGGTCTTCTTCCCCCAGATCGGCGCCACCAAGCGAGACCTGCTGCAGTACTACGCCGACGTCGCCGCCGTGCTGCTGCCGCACCTGCGCGACCGAGCGATGGTGATGAAGCGCTACCCCAACGGGGCCGGCGGCGACTTCTTCTTCATGAAGCGGGCGCCGCGGTCGCGGCCGGAGTGGATCACCACCTGCGCCATCGAGCACGGCTCGGGGAGCATCATCGACTTTCCGGTCATCGACGACCTCGCCGCGCTGCTGTGGGTGATCAACCTGGGTTGCATCGACCTCAACCAATGGTACGCGCGCTGCGACGACGTCGACCGGCCCGACTACCTGCACTTCGACCTCGACCCGGTGGGCGAGATCGAGCTCGCGACGGTGCGGGAGGCGGCCGCCGTCGTGAACGACACGCTGCGCACGCTCGGGATGCCGACCTGGGTGAAGACGACCGGCTCGCGCGGCCTGCACGTCTACGTGCCGATCGTCCGCGGTCCCACCCAGAAGCAGGTATGGCAGGTGAGCAAGACGATCGCGCTGGACGTGGCCCGGCGCCACCCGCACCTGCTCACCGCGGTGTACAAGAAGGCGGCGCGGCCCGTCGGCCGCGTCCTGGTCGACTACAACCAGAATGCCTGGGGCCGGACGCTGGCCTCGGTCTACTCGGTGCGGCCGCGGCCCCGCGCCACCGTGTCGACGCCGGTGACCTGGGACGAGGTGGCGCGGGGCTTCGCGCTCGAGGACTTCCGCATGGACAACGTCCCCGCCCGGGTCGCCGAGCTCGGCGACCTCTGGGCCCCGCTCAACGACACGCGGGGCCGCTTCGATTTGCAGCGCCTCGCTTGACCACATGGGGGGCCCCGATATGGCCCCCCAATCGTCATGGGCTGACGCCCACCCCGCAGGATGAAATGCGGTAGTGTCGGCAGGCGGCCGCCCGGTCTACGCCGCGGAGGGATTGATACCGCGAGTTCGTCCCCAATCTGGCGCGGGAGCTATCGGCACCCCGCATTGTTGCCGCTGAGCACGCCGAGCAAACTCGGCCGAACGAAGCTCCTCCGGGTGGTCGCCAGATCGACGGCGAGGAGGAAGGCCATGGAGCGGGTGATCGAGCGCGGGGCAGCGCTGGACGTGCACAAGAAGAGCGTGACGGCCTGCGTGCGGGTGCCCGGGCCCGAGGGCGGGCGCCGGCAAGAGGTGCAGACATTTGGCACCACGGCCGCGGCGTTGCTGACGCTGCGTGACTGGCTCAGCGTCCACGGGGTGACCCACGTGGCGATGGAGAGCACGGGGGTCTACTGGAAGCCGGTCTACTACGTGCTGGAGGAGCGGTTCACCTGCCTGCTGGTCAACGCCGCCCACGTCAGCAAGGTCCCGGGACGCAAGACGGACGTGCGCGACTGCGAGTGGCTCGCGCAACTGCTCGAGCACGGGCTGCTGCGGGGCAGCTTCGTGCCGCCGGTCCCCATTCGAGAGTTGCGGGATCTGACGCGCTATCGGGCGGTGCTGGTGCAAGATCGGACGCGCGAAGCCAACCGGCTGCACAAGGTGCTCACCGACGCGGGGATCCAACTGGCCAGTGTGGCCACCAATGTGTTGGGCAAATCGGGGCGGGCGATGCTGGCGGCGCTGGTCGAGGGCACCAGCGACCCCGCGGTCCTGGCCGACTTGGCGCAGGGCAAGCTACGCCGCAAGCTGCCGGCGTTGCGCGAGGCGCTGGCGGGGCACTTCCGGGGGCATCACGCCTTTCTCGTGAGCCAGTTGCTGGCCCACCTGGACTACCTCGACGAGGCCTTGGACGTCTTGACCGCGCAGATTCAGGAGGCGCTGAGCCCTTTTGCCCGTGAGGCCGCGCGCCTGGACGCGATCCCCGGCGTCGGGGCCCGGACCGCCGAGGTGCTGATTGCCGAGATCGGGGTCGACATGCGGCAGTTCCCGACGGCGCGGCATCTGGCGAGCTGGGCGGGGCTGTGCCCCGGCACGCACGAGAGCGCGGGCAAGCGACGGGCCGTCCGCACCCGAAAAGGCAATCACTGGCTGCGGGCGGCCCTGATCGAAGCGGCGCTGGCGGCGATCAACGTCCGCGACAGCGCGCTGGCGGCCCGGTATCGCCGGCTGGTGCGGCACTGCGGGCACAAGAAAGCGATCGTGGCCGTCGCCCACAAGATGTTGACCACCGCCTATCTGCTCCTCGCCGACGGCCGGGCCTACCAGGAGCCGGGCGCCGGGTACTACGACGCGCAGCGTAAGGATCGCCTTGTCCGGCGCGCTCTCCACACGCTGGAGCAGCAAGGCTACCGAGTCACGCTCGAACTCGCGGCATAGAAGGAGGCGCCCGAT
>JBGPZN010000122.1:0-8488 GCA_041493815.1 Methylomirabilia bacterium | reverse complement strand
GGCCACGCCCGTCGCCATCGCCCGGGCGGCGGTGAAGGCGCCCCGGCGCGCCAGCGCGTCGGCCACGATCAGCCGCAGGTGATCACCGATCGGGCTGCGCAGGGCCGCCTCGCCCAGCTCGGTGACGACCGGCGCCGGGTCGCCCCCTTGATAGGCCGCGATCGCCCGGGCCCACGCGTGCTCCGTCTCCACCGCCGGCAGCCGGGCGGGGCGCGCCGGCTCGTCGGCGCCGGCCGGCGCCGGCAGCAGCAGCAGCGCCAGCAGCGCGGCGCGCAGGACGCCCGACTCGATCACCCGGCGCGTGAACACGATGCGCTGCAGCGCGGTGAGGTTGGACAGGATCGCCAGCACCCACAGCGCGGGCTCCAGCAGGTCGAGGATGGCGCCCGCCACGAGGCAGATCATCCGCTCCGGCCGCTCCATGACGCCGACGTTGCAG
The DNA here is from genome assembly GCA_041493815.1 of Methylomirabilia bacterium. Taxonomy (GTDB): domain Bacteria; phylum Methylomirabilota; class Methylomirabilia; order Rokubacteriales; family CSP1-6; genus AR5. The sequence continues at coordinate 8,049 of JBGPZN010000122.1, read as the reverse complement.
ACCACACCGATCGACTCGGCCCGCGCCTTCGTGTAGCTGACCATCACCGAGCCCACCAGCCCCGCCATCGCCACCAGCGCGCCGCGCGCGTGGGGCGTGCGGGCGAAGAGCACCACGATGCCGAGCAGCACGATGAGGTCGGAGTAGCGGTCGATGACGGAGTCGAGGAACGCGCCGAACGCCGTCACCTGGCCCGACACCCGGGCCAGCGCGCCGTCCAGCAGGTCGCACAGCCCGGCCAGCAGCAGCAGGCAGCCGGCCCAGCGCACGTGGCCCGCGATGAAGCCGGCCGCCGCGAAGAAGCTCACCACCAGCCCGATGACCGTGAGGTGGTTGGGACGCAGCCGCAGTCGGAACAGCGCGCGGCCCACCGGGTCGCTCCACAGCCGGACGGTCTCGCGATACCGGCCCAGCATCAGGTGCGCTGCGTCAGCGCCGCCTCGAGGGCCTCGCGGAGGCGCTCGGTCCCCGCCGGCTCGTCGAGCTTGCGGCCCTCGTGATCGTGCACGTAGAACGTGTCGAGCGCCTGGTCGATCTCGGTGGCGATCCGGGCGCTGGCGATGTCGAGGCCCTGGGCCGAGAGCGTGCGGGTGATGAGATAGAGCAGGCCGAGCCGGTCCGGACACTTGACCTCGACGACGGTGTCGGTGTCGGAGAGGCGATTGTCGACGGCGATCTTGGGGCGCACGGCGCCGTCGGCCCCGGCCCGGATCGCCCGCTGCCGCCGCTCGAGCAGAAGCTCCACGGTTTGCTCGCGCACGAGCACCAGGCGGAGCGCGTCGAGCAGGCGGTTCCACTGCGTGGCCGAGGTGACCGCCTCCCCGGCGGGGTCGTTGACCTGGAAGGTGTCGATGGCGACGCCGTCGGCGCGCGTGGCGATCTGGGCCGAGATGATGTTCACCCCGTGGGCGGCCAGCGTGCCGGCGATCAGCGCGAACAGCCCGGGGACGTCGCGCGTGACCACCACGAGGTCCGACGAGCCGAGGTCGGGATGGTGGAACAGCTCGGTGGCGACGGGGGCGGCGTCGAGCTGGGTGATCAGGCGCAGGTGCGCGGCCATGCGCTGCACGTTCGTGTTGGTGAGGTAGCGATCGCCCACCATCGCCACGTGCGCCTTCACGGCCTGCAGGGGCACGTCGTCGCCGATCACCTCGCGCAGCCGGTCCACGAACCGGGTGCGGTTGGGCTTCTCCTCGCGGCCGCCGGTGAGGCGCGCCAGCGTGCGCCGGTAGAGCTCGTGCAGGATCGCCGCCTGCCAGCCGGTGAGCACGCCGGGGCCCACCGCGCGCATGTCGGCGAAGGTCAGCAGATACAGCATGCGCAGGCGCTGGGGATCGCCCACCGTGGCCGCGAAGTCGGCGATCGTCCGGGGGTCGTCGATGTCCCGTCGCTGGGCGATGTGCGACATGGTCAGGTGGTGGGCGACGAGGAACTCCACCATCGCCGCCTCGTCGGGCGGCAGCCCCATCCGCCGGGTGAGCGTCTGGATCAGCGGGATGCCCTTGGCCACGTGGCCGTGGCCCTTGGCCTTGCCGATGTCGTGCAGCAGCATGCCCAGCATCAACAGTCCCGGCTTCTCCACTTCGTTGAACACCTGGGCCGCGCCCTCGGATTCCGCCGACTGCCCGGGCGCCAGCGCCTCCAGGTGCTCGACGGCCAGCAGCGAGTGCTGGTCGGCCGAGAACTTGTGATAGACGTCGTACTGCACCAGGCAGGTCAGCGCGCCGAACTCCGGCAGGTACCGTCCCAGCAGCCCCAGCTCGTGCATCTCGGACAGCGTCAGCGCCACCCGCCCCCACGACCGGCTGATGTCGAGGAAGATGTCGCGCACGGCCGGGGCGGAGCGGAAGGCATCGCCGACCACCTCCAGCGAGTCCTCGATGGCCCGCTCGAGATCGGGCGAGAGGTCGCAGCCCAGCCGGTGCAGGTGCCAGAAGACCCTCATGATGCGGAGGGGGTCGTTCCGCAGCGCGTCGGGATTGCGGTCGGCCAGATGCAGCCGGCCGTCGAAGAAGACCAGCCCGTCGGCCAGCGCCTGCTGCCGCTGCCGCCGCTCGGCGGAGCCCCGGCGCGACAGCGTCTCCTGGCAGCGGGCGATGAGCCGGCGGCTCATGCGGTGGATGGTGCGCGCGTGCAGGTAGTAGTCGCGCATGAAGCGCTCGACGCCGAGCGTGTCACCCTCGTTGTCGTAGCCGAGGTTCTTGGCGATCCGCGGCTGCAGGTCGCGCGTCAGCACGTCGTTCTTGTGGCCGGTGAAGAAGTGCAGCTCGTTGCGCACGCGCCACAGGAACGTCAGCGCGGCGTCGGCGCTGGCCTGCTCGCGTGGCGAGATGAGCCCCTTGTCGGCCAGCTCGCGCAGCGTGCGGGCCCCGAACTTGGCGGCGCCCAGCCACATGGCCGTATGCATGTCGCGCAGGCCGCCGGCCGACTCCTTCACGTTGGGCTCGCCGATGTAGGGCGAGGCGCCGAACTTCCGGTACCGCTGCTCGCGCTCGGCCAGCGTCATCGCCAGGAACTCGCCGAAGTCGTGGCGGTAGACGTTGTCGCGCAGGATGCGGCGGAAGCGGGTGAAGAGAGGGCGATCGCCCTCGATCAGCCGCGCCTCCTGCATCGAGGTGCGGCTGGGGAAGTCGGTGCGGGCCATGGCCACGCAGTCCTCCAGCGAGCGCAGGCTATGGCCGACCTGCAGGCCGAGGTCCCACAGCGTGTAGAGCAGCTCCTGCATCACCCGCTGCACGAACGGCGACAGCCCGCCGTCGTAGACGACCATGAGGTCGATGTCCGAGGACGGGTGCAGCTCGCCGCGCCCGTAGCCGCCCAGCGCCACGACCACCAGCGGCACCGGCGCCAGCCCGGCGCCGCGGGCGTCGGCCACGATGAGCCGGGTGAGCGTCTGCACCACCCCGTCGATGAAGCGGGCGTGCGAGCGGACGGATTCCTCGCCCGAGGCACCCTCGACGTGCATGGCCTTGAGGGAGTCCATCCCCTCGGCGAGGGTGGCGCGGAAGAATTCGAGCCGCAGGCGTCGCCGATCCTCGGCACGTGCAGCTCCCGCCTCGGCGCGCCGGGCACGGCGATACAACTCGGGCAACATGGCGTGTCGAGCCTAACAGTCGGGAATCATTAGTGTCAAATGAGGGTCGGGAGCCCAGCTTGATCCGCCTCCGACCCCGGCATAGAGTCAGGGGTCCACCCCGGCGGAAGCGGACCGCCGACATGAGGAGATGCAGCGTGAGACGCGTGTGGCGGCCCGTCCTGGACGGCATCACGCCCTACGATGCCGGCAAGCCCCTGGAAGCACTCATGGGTGAGCTCGGCCTCACGGAGCTGGTGCGCCTGTCGGCGAACGAGAACCCCCTCGGCCCCTCGCCGCGCGTCGTGGAGGCGATCCGGCGCGAGGCCGAGCGGGTCCACCTCTACCCCGACGGCGGCAGCCTCGCGCTGCGCGAGGCGCTGGGCCGGCGGCTCGGCATCTCGCCGGCCCAGATCGTCGTCGGCAACGGCGCCGACGAGCTGATCGCCCTCGTGGCCCTCGCCGCCTTCGATCCCGGCGACGAGATCGTGGTGCCGACGCCATCGTTCGAGCCGTACGCGACGTCAGTCACAGTGGCCGGCGCCCAGCTCCGCGAGAGCCCGATGGCCGGCTACGAGACGGACCTGGACGACGTGCTCCGGCGGGTGACGCCACGCACGAAGGCCATGATCCTGTGCTCGCCGCACAATCCGGCCACGACGATCATCCGCCGGGCGCCGCTGCTGCGACTGCTGGAGGCGCTCGGCGACGATCCCCCGCTCGTGGTCCTCGACGAGGCGTATCGCGATTTCTGCGACGATCCCGAGTATCCTGACGGCGTGCAGCTGCTCGCCCGCTTCCCGCGGCTGATCGTGCTGCGCACGTTCTCGAAGATCGCCGCGCTGGCCGGCCTGCGGGTCGGCTACGCCGTCGGCAGCCTGGAGTCGATCGACCGGTTCAACCGTGTGCGAGCGCCCTACAACGTCAACCGCCTGGGGCAGGTGGCGGCGCTGGCGTCGCTGGACGATCCCGAGCACCGCCAGCGCACGCGCACGCTGGTGCTGGAGGAGCGCGCGTTCCTCTCGCGCGAGCTCACGCGGCTGGGGTTCACCTTCCCGCCCTCGCAGGCCAACTTCTTCCTCGTCAAGGTGGCCGGCGCCACCGCCGTGCGCGAGCGTCTGCTGCGGGCCGGCCTGGTGGTGCGGGACGGCGCCGCCGTCGGCTTCCCCGACCACCTGCGCATGTCCATCGGCACGCGCGAGGCCAACGAGCGGCTCCTGCGCGCGCTGGGCGGCGCCTGAGGGGTTCCGCGTGACCAAGGAGATCGCGCCCGTTCACCATGCCGACCGCCGCCGGGACGTCGTCATGCCCTATGCGCCCGGCATCGTCGTGCGGCGTGGCCGGCTCGTCTTCCTGTCCGGCGTCACCGCCGCCGCCGTGTATCACAGTCATCCGCATCGCGAGGAGGAGTTCGACCTGCCGACGACGATGCGCGAGCAGGCGGTGCTGACCATGGAGAATCTGAAGAAGACGCTGGCCGCCGCCGGCTGCACGTTCGCCGACCTGGTCTCGGCCACGCGCTTCCTGACCGACGTCGACGAGCAGGACGATCTCAACCGCGTCTGGGCCGAGTACCTGGGCGGCCACCTGCCCACCACCACGACGGTGGAGGTGTCGCGCCTGGCCACCCACGCCCGCTGCAAGCTCGAGATCAGCGCGATCGCGGTGGCGGACGAGTAGGAGGTGATGGCACGCTTGGCCTTCGTGGGTCTCGGCGCCATGGGCAGCCGGCTGGCGCGCCGGCTGCTCGCCGCAGCACACCAGGTGAGCGGCTGGAACCGCACAACCGCCAAGGCGCGTGAGCTCGTGACCGCCGGTCTCACGCTCGCCAAGTCGCCGCGGGAGGCGGCCGAGGGCGCCGAGGCCGTCTTCACGATGGTCACCGACGACGCCGCGCTGCGCGCCGTCGCGCTCGGCCCCGACGGCGTCATCGCCGGGCTCGGATCGGGCGCCGTGCTGGTCGAGATGAGCACCGTGAGTCCGACCGTCGTGCGCGAGCTGGAGGGGCCGGTGACGGCCCGCGGCGCCACGCTGCTCGACGTCCCCGTCTCCGGCAGCACCATCACCGTGGAGCAGGGCGAGGCCTCGTTCATGGCGGGCGGCGACACCGCGGCGCTCGAGCGCGTGCGACCCTGGCTGCTCGCGATGGGCACTGCCGTCACCCACGTCGGCCCGCTGGGCCTCGCCAAGACCATGAAGGTCGCCAGCAACCTCGGCCTGGCCGTGCAGATGCTCGCCTTCAGCGAGGCCGTGCTGCTGGCCGAGAAGGCCGGCATCCCGCGCGCGAGCGCCGTCGAGGCGCTGCTCAAGTCGGTGATCGCCTCGCCCATGGTGAAGTATCGCGGCCCGTTCGTGCTGGGCCAGATGCCGCCCGCCGCCTGGTTCAAGGTCGCGATGATCCAGAAGGATCTGCAGCTCGCACTGGACCAGGCGCAAGCGACGGGCGTCCCGCTGCCGCTGACGTCGGTCGCGCAGGAATGGATGACGACAGCGCGCAGCTCCGGGCTCGGCGAGTACGACTTCGCGATCGTCTTCGACGTCCTCGCGCGCCTCAGCGGCGCCCCGCCCAGCACCAAGCCCAAAAACGACCCCACGCGACCGCACTAGCTCGGTCCGTGCAGACATTCAGTCCGTGGAGACATTCAGAAGGTGGCCAATCAGCTTCTCTCGGTCAAGGGCAGCAAGCACCTGACGTGAGCCGCGCCGGCGACGCCATCGCCCTGGCCGTTTCGGCCGCGCTCCACGCGGCACTCTTCGGCACGCTGCTCGTTGCCTGGCCCGAGGACATTCGACCCGCGACCATCCTGCTGGTCGATTTGCTCGGCCCCGCGCCGGAATCCCGTCCGGTCGATCCGCCGAGTCCAGTGCCGCCTCGCCCGACGCCAGTCCCGCCCGTGGCGCGCCAGGCTCCCCCACCAGAGCACCTTCCGGTGCCGCCGAGCCCCGAGGTGCCGACGGAGATCCGAGAGCCGCGAGCAGCGCCGGCCCCGCGGCCGCCGGAGAAGCCGGTGCTGGAGGCCGTGGCCGACCGTCCATCCGTGACGGCCCTCGACGCCCCGCCGGCAGCCCAACCGAGCGGCGCGTCACGGGCGAGTGACGTCGATGCGGCAGCCGCCGGGGTGGCGCTGCCCAGCGCGACCGGGGCGACGCAGACTACCGCTCGAGCGCCGTCGGCGCCCGGGGCGACGTCAGGGCCATCGGTCGCCGCGGTCCCTGCTCCCTCAGCCCCGGAGCAGATCACCCAGACCGCGCGGCCGCGCGGCGGGTATCAAGTCCGCCCGGTCTATCCGGCGGCCGCGCGGCTGGCCCGGGCCGAGGGCACGACGCTGCTGCGGGTGCACATCTCGACGGATGGCAGCATCGACGACGTTCAGGTTCAGCGCTCCGCCGGCCACGCCGCGCTTGATCGGGCCGCCGCCGAGGCCGTGCGCAAGTGGCGGTTCGAGCCGGCCCGGAACGGATTGGTGGCGGTGGCGATCTGGGTCGTGGTCCCCGTCGAGTTTCGACTGAAAGAGGATTTCTAGCGGCGCTGGCCGCGGGCGATGGCGAGCTGGCGCTCGATGTCCTCCAGCCGGCGGGCCAGCGCGTCACGCTCGGCGCTCACGGCGATGAGCTGCTGCTCGCGGACCGCGTGCCGCTGCTCGTTCTGCGCGACCTTGGTCTGCAGCTCGGCCTCGCGCGCGTAGAGCTGGCGGAGCTCGCGTTCGAGGCTGGCCACGCGACGCTTGGACGGCAGGTAGCCGCCGAACAGCGTGTAGGCGAGGAGCGCGGCGAGCAGCACGCTGGCCGCGACGAGGAGCCACGGCAGCCGGGCGCGCGGCGCATCCATCACGAGGGAATTCTACGGGCCCGCCCCCGGGCGGGCAACTGGCCCAGGGGGGAATTTGCTATCATTCCGCGCGTGGAGCTCCGGCGATTCTTCGATCGCGCGGTCCAGGCGAGCTTCCACGATCTGGCCATGCGTGACGAGCCCGTGGCCGGCTACCTGGCCGACCTGCTCACGCGCTTCGCCCGCACCGACACCCTCTTTCCGACCGGCGTGACGATGCCGCGGCTGGAGAGCGTCGTGGATCTCCTGCTGGAGGCGCAGGCGGCCTGGGACGACAGCGCGGCGCACTTCGGGCCCGAGCGGGAGATCTCGGTCCGGCGCCACATCGGCGACTACACGCTGTTCATGACCGGTGTCTTCCGCGAGCGCGTCGAGCGCCTGGCCGCCACTGGCTACTACGTCAGCCAGGGCCAGCGCGCCTACCGCTTCGTGTCCGAGCACGGCCGCGCCACCCGGCAGCCGCGCGAGCGCAACGCGGGGCCATTGTACGCGCGCCTGGCCGAGCGCTTCGAGCACTACGCGTGGGCGCTGGACTACGCGCGCCGCGTGCACTTCCACGACGCGCCGGCCCACCCCTTCTTCCGCCTCGGCTGGCAGTAGCCGGAGGATCCCCCGTGGACGCTGACGCCGACGCCTGTCGCCGCGCTCTCGACGCCGCCGTCGCCGACCCCGCCCGGCTCGATCCGGCGCCGCTGGCCGCGCTGGCCGCGAGCGCCCCCGCCGCCGTCGACGACACGCTGCGCGCGTTCGCCGACGCCCACGGCGCCGCCGCGTTGCCCGTGCTGGAGGCGCTGACCTCCGAGCGCACCGATCGCACGGTGCGCCGCGCGGCGCGCGTGGCGATCTATCGCCTCGCCCAGCGCGGCGTGCAGCCGGCCCCGCGCCCGGCGCCCAAGCCGGTCGTGGAGCGCCGGCCCGAGCGGGCGGCCCGGGCGTGGCTCAGCGGCATCGACGGCAGTGGCTCGCGCGCGGTGTGGCTGCTGTTCGAGGGCGCCTTCGGCGGGCAGGCGCTCTGCTCGCTCATCGTCAACGACGAGGCCGGCGTGATGGACGCCGCCGGCGGCGAGATCACCAAGAAGCGGCTGGAGACCGAGCTGGCCGCGCTGCGCGCCTCGCAGAAGCTGCCGTGGGTCGAGGTCGAGCCGGC
>JBGPZN010000072.1:0-10759 GCA_041493815.1 Methylomirabilia bacterium | reverse complement strand
GGGGGCCCCGACATGGCCCCCCACCCCCCCAATGTTCGCAGCGCCCCGGCGGAGCCGTGACGCTGCTCGGTCCTGCGCGCGGGCTGGCGCCCCGACATGGCCCCCGCACCCCATCGCTCATCCATTTCGCCGACGCGGTAACCTGGAGCTGATGCGCCGACGCCACCTCGTCGTCCTCGTGCTGCTCGTCGTGCTCGTGCCGGCCGTCGTCGTCGGCTGCCGGTACCGCGGCTACCTGGCCGGCCTGCTGCCGGCTGCCGCCGCCGACGTCGGCGACCTCTCGCTGCCGCCGGGCTTCCGCATCGCCGTCTACGCCGCCGACGTCCCCAACGCCCGCCAGATGGCGCTGGGGCCGGCCGGCGTCGTGTTCGTGGGCTCGAAGTCGGAGGGCAAGGTGTACGCCGTGGTGGATCGCGACGGCGACCACAAGGCCGACGCCGTCCACGTGGTGGCAAGCGGGTTGAACATGCCGAGCGGCGTCGCCTTCCGCGACGGCGCGCTCTACGTGGCCGCGGTCAACCGCGTCCTGCGCTTCCGCGACGTCGCGCGTGATCTCGCCCACCCGCCCGCGCCCGAGGTGGTCAGCGACGCCTTCCCCTCCGACGCGCATCACGGCTGGAAGTTCATCGCCTTCGGCCCCGACGGACGCCTCTACGTGCCGGTCGGCGCTCCCTGCAACGTCTGCGCGATCACGGGGCCGCTCCACGCGACCATCTCACGCCTGGACGTCGCCGGCGGCCGGCCGGAGGTGGTCGCTCGCGGCGTCCGTAACAGCGTGGGCTTCGACTTCCAGCCCGGCACGGGCGAGCTGTGGTTCACCGACAACGGCCGCGACTGGCTCGGCGACGACCAGCCGCCCGACGAGCTGAACCGGCTCGACCGCCCCGGCCAGCACTTCGGCTTCCCCCACTGCCACGGCGACGGCCTGCGAGACGCCGAGCACAACGGTGGCCGGACGTGCAGCGAGTTCACCGCGCCCGCCCGCCTGCTCGGCCCCCACGTGGCGGCGATCGGCATGCGGTTCTACACGGGCGCGATGTTTCCAGAGAAGTATCGGGGCGGCGTGTTCATCGCCGAGCACGGCTCCTGGAATCGCAGCAAGCCGGTCGGCTACCGCGTGACCTTCGTGAAGGTCGAGAGCGGGCGCGCGACGTCCTACGAGCCGTTCGCCGAGGGCTGGCTGAAGGGCAACACCGCCTCCGGGCGCCCGGCCGACGTCCTCGTCATGCCCGACGGCGCCCTGCTCGTCTCCGACGACAAGGCCGGTCGGATCTACCGCATCCGCTACGACGGTCGCTGAGAGAGAGGACAGGACGATGGCGCTTCGAAGGGGCTTCCGGCAACTGGTCGACGAGGCCAAGGCGCGGATCACGACGCTCAGCCTCGACGAGGCCAAGGCGCGGCACGGCCGGCCCGACGTGGTCTTCGTCGACCTGCGCGACGTCCGCGAGCTGGAGCGCGAGGGCCAGATCCCCGGCGCCTTCCACTGCCCGCGCGGCATGCTCGAATTCTGGATCGATCCCGCCAGCCCCTACTACAAGGACGTGTTCGCACCCGGCAAGCAGTTCGTCTTCTACTGCAACGCCGCCTGGCGCTCGGCCCTGGCCGCCGACGTCGCCCAGCAGATGGGGCTCGAGAACGTCGTCGAGATGGACGGCGGCTTCACGGCCTGGAAGAAGGCCGGCCTGCCGGTCGAGGAACGCGCCCGCAAGCGCACGGGCTGAGCGAGAGGCGGTACACTCGGGCGGTGAGCCGGCTCTTCCTGATCCGCCACGGCGAGACCGTGGGTAACGCCTCTCGCACCGTCCAGCTCCCCGACAACCCGCTCTCGCCCCGCGGCGTGGCCCAGGCCGAGCGCCTGGCGCGCCGCCTGGCCTCCGAGGACGTCGCGCACATCCTGTCGAGCGACTTCGCGCGCGCCCGGACCACCGCCGAGCACCTGCAGCGCGGGACCGGCGCGCCACTCACCTTCGAGCCGCTCCTGCAGGAACGGAACTTCGGTGACCTCCGCGGCACGCCTTACGCGGACCTCGGGTTCGACATGTTCGAGCCGGACTATGCGCCGCCGAACGGCGAGTCGTGGCCGGTGTTCCACGCCCGCGTCGACCAGGCGTGGGCGCGCGTGCAGGCGCTGGCCGCGTCGACACGTGGCCGGCTGGCCGTCGTCACCCACGGCCTCGTGTGCCGCTCGCTCGCCGCCCGGCACCTCCTCCTCCCTGACGGCGAGGTCGCGCCGGAGCGCTGGGAGAACACGTCGCTGACGATCGTCGACTGGCCGGCGCCCTGGCGCGTGCGCCTGCTCAACTGCGTGGCCCACCTCGAGGACCCGGACATGGCACCGCTCGCCGACTCCGGCGCCGTCTGACGGAGCGCGGCTCGTCGCCGACGCCCGGCTCTCTCGTCAGGCGCGGCCGGTCCCTCGACGCATGACGACGACGGGATCCTCGATGAGCGCCGGCGCCGCCGCCCGGCCATCCGCCGGGATGAAGTCTGGCCCGGCCGCGCCGGCTCGCCTGGGCGTCCAGCGCCGCGGGACCCGCTGCAGGCCGATCGGAAAGATCGTGAGCCCCCCCTCGGCGTCGATCCGCAAGCGCAGGAAGTGCTTCCAGTCCTCGATGCGCAGCGACGAGAAGGCCTCGTTGGCGTGGCGGCCGAACACGTTCAGCGACACGAGCAGGTACAGCCCCATGATGATCCCGCCGGCCAGCCAACCGCCCGCCAGGATCATGACGCCGGCGGCGACGAGCTGCAGCGCGCTGTCGAACGGCAGGCCGAGGCACACGACGCTGACGTAGGTCGCGACCCAGCCGACCAGCAGCGTTGCCACGAGATGGGCGAGGCCGTGGAGCGAGCCCGCCACCACCCGGTACCAGCGACTGTGCGTGTCCGTGAAGAGCAGGAATCCGCCCATGATCGCGACGATCCAGAACATGGACGCCGGGTTCCGCACCGCCGTCGTCGCCACGCGCTCGAGGATCACGCCCAGCCCGGCGGCGTCGCTCAGATCGACGCGCATGCTCCAGGCGAGCAGCAGGTAGAGGACGGCCGGCACCAGGCCGAACAGCGGATTCCACCACGAGAAGGCGAGATTGCGCCACCCCAGCCACCACGACGTCCCCCGATCCGGCCAGCTTCGCCGGTGCTCGAACGTCCGGCCGGTCGGCGCGCCGCGATCGTCCCGCTCCGGAATGCTCGACACGTCGGCGCCGTGGGTGGGATGCAGAAAGGCCCCGCCGCCTCCCGAGGTGATCTTCTGGGTCCCGTCGGCCGCGGTGTGGCGCCGATAGTGGTGGAGGTCGCCGGCCAGGAACACGGTGATCTTCCGGCCCAGCACGTGGTTCTCGAGGAACCCGAGGTTGCGCTCGTTGTAGACCTCGGTGTCGTACTCACGGTAGGTGGCGGAGTAGATCCAGTGCGGCTCGGCGTTGCAGAGGATGATGCGGTCGCCGGGGCTCATGGCGGCGGCGACCCTCGTGAAGTACTCGATCTGCGGCGCGTCGACGTCCGAGCCGAGCTGGACGTCCGTCCCCAGGAGCCACCACCCGCGCGGCAGCTTGACCGCGAAGTAGCTCCGGCGCTGCTGCGTGCGCCACCCCGCGAACCACCGCCCCGTGCAGAAGAGCCGCGTGAACGACACGAGGCTGTCGTACCAATCGTGGTTGCCGGGCACGGCGAAGAGATGCGGGTGGGGAGGCGGCGTCTGCGCGAGCGCCGCCTCGTAGGGCGCGACGAGCCGGCGGGCGTATTCGCTCCGGCTCGCGGTCGGGTACACCTGGTCGCCGCCGAAGATCAGCAGGTCGCCACGGGGCATCCGATGCCGCCGCCCGGCCGAGTCGGCAAGCGTGAGCTCCGGCTGCGCGAGCTGGTGGGCGACGGCGTACGTCGAGTTCCAGCCATCGCCGAGGTCGCCCACGTAGTCGATCCAGATCTCCGATCGCGGTTGCTGCGGATCCGGCGCCTCGGTCTTGTCCGACCCCACGCGCCAGAGCACCGAATGGTCGTAGAAGACGTCGGCCGGGTTCGCGGCCAGCGCCTCGACGAGACGAAAGTCCGCGTTCTCGCCGAAGAGCGTCGAGACGACGACCTGGGCCCCGGTCTGGGCGAGCTGCCCGGGGTCATACCACCCCACCATCTTCTCGTGCTTCATCGCTGGTCGCCCATCAGTGACATTCGGCATCGATCACGTCCTGGAACGCGGCGTAAAGGATGATCGCTGGAATGTCACGCGCAGGCGCTTGAGGCCGCGCAGCACCGACGACTCGCGCCACTGGGGCGCCGTCTCCGCCAGCGCCAGCCGGGGCGCCCGGCGCAGCAGCGTGCCGAGCGCGATCTGGCCCTCGACGCGGGCCAGCGGCGCGCCCAGGCAGAAATGGATGCCGTAGCCGAACGAGATGTGACGGACGTCCTTGCGGGTGACGTCGAGGCGATCGGGGTCGGCGAACTGGGCGGGGTCGCGGTTGGCGGCGCCGATGGCGATCACGACCATCGAGCCGGCCGGCAGGGTGCGGCCGCCGACCTCGACCTCAGCGCTGGTGATGCGCGCGGTCCGCTGCACCGGGCTGTCGTAGCGCAGCAGCTCCTCCACCGCCCCCGGCACCAGCGCCGGGTCTTGCTGCAGGCGCGCCAGCTGGTCGGGGTGTTGCAGCAGCGCGAACAGGCCGTTGCCGATCAGGTTCACGGTGGTCTCGTGCCCCGCGATGAAGAGCAGCACGCACATCGCGATGACCTCGCCCTCCGAGAGCTTGTCGCCCTGCTCCTCGGCGGCGATGAGGCCGGTCAGCAGGTCGTTCCGGGGATCGGCGCGGCGCTTGGGCACCAGCCGGCGGAAGTAGTCGCCAATGGCGTGACGGGCGACGCGACCGCGCTCGACGATCTCCACGTCGCTCGGCAGCCCGATGGCATCGAGGCTGCGTGCGATGTCGGCCGACCAGCCGCGGATCGACTCGTGGTCGGAGAGCGGCACGCCGAGCATCTCGCAGATGACCGTCACCGGCAGCGGGTACGCGAGGTCGCCGATCACGTCCATCTCGCCCGCGGCCTGCACGCGGTCCAGCAGACGATCGACGATCTCCTGGATGTGCTCGCGCATCTGGTCGATCACGCGCGGGGTGAAGGCCTTGCTCACCAGCGCGCGCAGGCGCGTGTGGTCGGGGGGGTCGCGGAAGAGCATCGAGCGCGGCAGCGTGCCCGGCTCGGTCCCGTCGCCGTAGACGTCCGAGAGCAGCTGGGCGAACGCCTCGCGGCCGAAGCGCGGGTCGCGCAGCGCCATGACGCAGTCGTCGTAGCGCGTGAGCACCCAGAAGCCGAGCGGGCTCTGGTGCACGGGGTCCTGCTCGCGCAGCCGGCGATAGAACGGATACGGGTCGGCGTGAAACTCGGGCAGCAGCGGATTGAAGAGGATCTCGGTGGTCGCCATCAGCGCGCCAGCGCCTCCCACAGCACTTCGGCCGGATGCTTGGCGCGCCGGCCGGCCAGGTGCTGGATCTGCTGGCGGCACGAGATGCCGGGCGCGACCACTTCCGTGGCCGCCGGCGCCGCCTTCACCGCCGGCGCCAACCGCCGGTTGCCGAGCTCCACCGAGATGTCGTAGTGCTCGCGCTCGAAGCCGAACGAGCCGGCCATGCCGCAGCAGCCGGAGTCGACCTCGCTGACCTTGTAGCCCGCCCACCTCAGCACGCCGACGGTGGCCCCGGTGCCGACCATCGCCTTCTGGTGGCAGTGGCCGTGCAGCAGCGCCTCGCGCCCGTGCGCCACCCACGGGAGGCTCAGCCCGCGCTCGCGCTCGCGCAGGAGGAACTGCTCGAGCAGCGCGCTCTGCGCGGCCACCGTGCGGGCCTCGTCGGTGCGTAGCAGGTCCACCCACTCGTCGCGCATCGTGAGCAGGCACGAGGGCTCGAGCCCCACGATGGCCACGCCGCGGGCCGCGTAGGGGTGCAGGCGCTCCACGTTCCAGGCGGCGTTGTCGCGGGCCTCGGTCAGCATGCCCTTGGAGATGAGCGGCCGGCCGCAGCACTTGCGCTCCACCAGCACCACCTGAAAACCGGCGGCCTCCAGCAGCTGCACGGCCGCGCGGCCGATCTCCGGCGTGTTGTAGGTCACGAACGTGTCGTGGAAGAGCACGACCTCGCCGCGCAGCGCTTGCGTCGTCACCAGCCGCTTGCGGAGCGCCTCCCGCTTGCGGAACCAGTCGGTGAACGTCTCCTCGGCCAGTGCCGGCAGCGGCCGGCGGCGGTCGATGCCGGCCACCTTCTCCATCAGCCAGCGGTTGAACGGCACCGACGTCATCCAGTTGGCGAGGGTCGGCACGCGGGACATCAGCCGGTTCAGCCGCTCGATGTGCCCGAACAGCCGGTTGCGCAGCGGCAGACCGTTGGCCTTGTAGTAGTGGTGCAGGAACTCGTACTTCAGCTTGGCCATGTCCACGTTGGACGGGCACTCGGCCTTGCAGCCCTTGCACTCCAGGCAGAGGTCCATGACCTCGTAGAGCCGCTTGCCGTGAAACTCCGTCGCCGCCATCCGCCCTGACAGCACCGCGCGGAGCGCGTTGGCCCGCCCCCGCGTGGAGTGCTCCTCGTCGCGCGTGGCCATGTACGACGGGCACATCGTGCCCTCGAGCTGCTTGCGGCACACGCCCACGCCGTTGCACATCTCCACCGACGCGGCGAAGCCGCCCTGGGCGGAGAAATCGAGCATCGTCACCGGCGACCACGTCTTGTAGTCGACGCCGAAGCGCAAGTTCTCGAGGATGCCGGGCGAGTCGACGATGTTGCCAGGATTCATCCGGTTGTCGGGATCGAAGGCCCGCTTGAGCTTGCGGAACGCCTCCATCAGCGTCGGCCCGTACATCCGCTCGAGGAAGGGGCTGCGGGCGCGGCCGTCGCCGTGCTCGCTGGAGATGGTGCCGCCGAACTCCACGACCAGGGCCGTGATCTCGTCGGCGATCGCCCGCACCTGCTCCATCCCGCGCGGCGTCTTGAGATCGATGACGGGGCGGATGTGCAGGCAGCCGACCGAGCAGTGGCCGTAGTAGGCGCCGACCGTGTCGTGCTTGGCGAAGATCTCCTTGAAGCGCGGGACGAACTGCGCCAGGTGCTGGGGCTGCACGCAGGTGTCCTCGACGAAGGCGATCGGCTTCTTGTCGCCCTTCATGCCGAGCAGCAGGCCGAGCCCGGCCTTGCGCAGGTTCCAGATGGTGCGCTGCTCGCCGGCGTCGTAGGCCGCGTGGGCGGCGTAACCGAAGCGCTGGCGCGCGCGCCGGGCCTCCAGCGCCTCGACCTTGGCCTTCGCCTCCGCCTCGTTCTCGCCCGTGTACTCGACGAGCATGATGGCCGCCGGGTCGCCCTGCACCCAGCCCATGCGCGCCGCCTGCTCGATGTTGTTGCGCGCCAGGTCGAGGATGACCTTGTCGGTCACCTCGACCGCGTAGGGCCCGGTCTCGAGGATCGACTGCGAGGACTCCAGCGCCTCCTGCATGTCGTGGTAGTGGATGACGTTGACCGCGGTGGCCTTGGGCCGCTTCACCAGCCGCACCTTGGCCTCGAGGATGGTGAGCAGCGTACCCTCGGAGCCGACCACCAGCCGCGCCATGCTGAGCTTGCGCGGCCTCTCATGGTCAGGGGGGACTCCGCCACCCCCCGACACCCCCCCACCCCCGCCCGCGTAGGAGTGCGGGCGGATGCCGATGCCCACCAGCTCGTTGAGGTTGTAGCCGGCCACGCGACGCCACTGCTGGGGATAGCGCGCGCGGATCTCGCCCGCGTACGACTCGCGGATGGCGGCCACCTCACGGTAGACCTGCCCCTCGAGCCCGGCCACGCGCGTCTTGGCCTCGAACTCCTCCGGCGTCAGCTCGCCGAAGATGACCTCGGTGCCGTCGACCAGCAGCGCGCGGATCTCGAGGACGTGATCGACGGTCAATCCGTAAGCGAGCGAGTGCGAGCCGCCCGAATTATTGCCCATCATGCCGCCCAGCGTCGCTCGATTCGACGTCGACGTGTCGGGGCCAAAGAGCAGTCCCCTCGATCTGACGTGATGGTTCAGCTCATCCTGAACCAGTCCGGGCTGCACGCGCGCCCACAGCTCCTCGGCGTTCACCTCCAGCACCTCGTTCATGTGCTGGGTGAAGTCGAGGACGAGCGCGCGATTGACGGTCTGGCCGGTCAACGAGGTGCCGCCGCCGCGCGGCAGCAGCGCCACCTTCTGGGCGCGGGCCACCTCGACCGCGGCGCGGACGTCGTCGGCGTCGAGCGGGGTGACGACACCGAGCGGCTCCACCTGGTACATGGAGGCGTCGGTGGAGTACAGCAGCTTGGAGGCCTGATCGAAGCGGACGCTACCACGGACGGCGCGGCGCAGGGCGTGCTCGAGGTCGTTCACGCGCGCCATTATACGGCCCTCAGCGCAGCGTGGACGGCGGTCCCGTGTGCGGGTTCAGGTAGGGGCTCACCGGCCCCTCGTAGGGCCAGTAGCGCGCCGAGCCCCGGATCCACGTGGCCGGCGGCATGAAGCAGTAGCAGAAGCCGCCGCCCGTGGTGACGGTCTGGATCGGGCACCAGCCATAGTCGGTGCTACAGATGGTCGCCTGCGGCGACCCGGGCCGGACGACGGGCGGCGGCTGCGGGGCGAAGTTCTGCGCGAGCGCCGGGGACGCGCCGAGGAGCAGCAGCAGGGCGGCGGCGACCAGCGCGCGAGGCATGGTCTACTATAAGCCCCATGCGCCGGACCCTCCTGGTGTTCACTGCGCTCCTCCTCCTGACCGGCCCGGCGGGCGCCGCGCCCTCCGCGCCCGGCTTCCGGGTGACGACGCTCGACGGCCGCGCGATCAACTCGAACGGGCTCATCGGCCAGAAGGTCATCGTGCTGCGCTTCCAGGCCTCGTACTGCAAGCCGTGCGTGAAGGAGTCGGCGGCGCTGTCGCAGGTGGCCGAGAAGTATCGCGACCGCGGCGTCGAGGTGCTCGCCATCCACGTGCAGGACGCGACCCCGGACGTGCGCGCCTTCGTGGAGGCGCAGAAGGCGACGTACGCGGTGGCGCTCGACCCCAGGCTGAACCTGGGCAACCGCTTCGGCTTCCGAGGCACGCCCTACACGATCGTCATCGACCGCAAGGGCGAGATGGTCGTGCGGGTGCACGGCGAGGGCGCGGTGCGACGCCTGCCACGGACACTCGACCGGCTGCTCAAGCAAGACCAGCCGTAGACAGCGCCTGCCTCGCGGGGCACCCTGCCTCGCGCGCTGGGCAGCGCGTGATTCGATCGGGCCGCGGAGCGAGGATTTTCGCGTGGCGCGCGCCTTGCCCCAGAGCGGTGCATGCTTCCCGCCCTCGCACTCGCGCTGCTCCTGCTATCCATCTCCGGTTCCGCCCTGGCACCGCCGCCGCCGATCACCGCGCTGGCCGCCTTCGAGGTGCTGGCCGACGGATTCGGCGCCCTCCGCGGGATCGCCGTCGACGATCACGATCGCGTGTATGTCGCCGATCGCGAGGCCGGCACGGTGACCCGCCTGGGCGTCGAGGGGCGGAGCGTGATCGCCCGTCGCCTCGAGCGCCCGGTCGGGCTGGCGCTCGGTCTTGACGGGCGCCTGCTCGTGGCCGAGGAGCGCGGCGCCCGCGTGGTCCGTCTCGATCCGACCGGCCCCACCCCGATCGTGCGTGGCATCAAGCAGCCGCGCTGGCTCGCGGTGAGCGAGGGCGGGACGGTCTACATCTCCGCCCGCCGGCTCACGCGCGACGCCGACCCGGAGCCGGACGACGAATCCGCCGAGCCGGAGATCATCCTTGCGCTGGCCGCCGACGGCACGCTCAGCACCTTCGCCGACGGCTTCGATCGTCTGCAGGGCCTGGCCATCGGCCCCGATGTCGTCTACGCCGCGGCGGCCGGCCTGCGCGGCGCCCGCCGGCAGGGCGGTGTCGTGTACCGCCTCCCCGTCCTGTCCGACGGACGAGCGGGGGCGATCACCCCGATCACTCCCCGCGACACCTTCGAGCGCCCGCAGGGCCTGACGATCGACCGACTGGGCGCGCTCTATTTCAGCGCGCCGCTGGCCACCGCCGCCGGGCAGCGGTCACGCCAGGCCGTGGTGAAGCTTCAGGTGGACACGGCGATCACCGCGTTCGCCATGAACCTCGACAGTCCCCGCGGTCTCGCCTTCGACGGCCGCGGCCACCTCTATGTCGCCGACGGCAACGCCGGACGGGTGCTGCGCTTCCTGGCCCCGGCGGCGCCGGCCGTCGTCAGCGGCGCGGAGTTCACGAACCAACCCGTGCTCACCCTCTCGGGGGCGACCGTACCGAACGCCCGCGTCGACATGTTCCTCAACGACGGAGCAGTTCCGGTCACCGCCACTTCGACAGGAGCCGGCACGTTCAGCGCGGCCGTCCCGCTCGCGGCAAACGCCCACAACCGCGTCGACGTCTCGGCCACAGCCACTCGCGGGAACGGCCTCACGTCGCCGGCGGCCGAAGTGGGCGTGAGCCACGACGCGATCGCACCGGCGCTCGTCGTCGCGACGCCACCGCCGGGCGCCTTCGTCCGCGGCACCGTGCAGGTTCGCGCCGACGCCTCCGACGCGGGCAGCCATCTCGCCGCGCTGAGCCTGGTGGCTTCCGGCCAGGCTCTCGGGGCCACAATCGTCCCGCCGCTGCCCACACCGGACGCCACCGCATCTGCGGGATGGAATACGCTCAGTGCCGCCGACGGCACCCACACCCTCACCGCCAGCGCCACCGATCGCGCCGGGAACAGCGCCACCATCAGTCGCG
>JBGPZN010000017.1:0-16285 GCA_041493815.1 Methylomirabilia bacterium | reverse complement strand
TGCTTTCGAGGATGCGGTGACACTCGGCGGCGAGCTGTTCGAGGGTCAGGCCCATGGGGTACCTCCGCCGACCATGCTATCAAAACGCGCCGCCCGCCGGGGGGTTTGGGGGCCATATCGGGGCCCCCATGTTCTAACGAGGCAGGAAGCGCGACGCCGGCGACCCCGCGGTGAGGGGCCGCGCGTCGGCGATCTGCGCCTGGTAGCCGATCGCGCGCAGATTCTGCTGGGCCGCGATGGCGCTGGCCTCGTCGGCGAACGGACCGACCTGCACGCGCAGGACCCGGTGCTGGCCGTCGCGCGACGTGGCCGGCTCGATCGACACCGCCAGGTTCTGCTCGAGCAGGCGCGCCATCAGTCCATCCGCCGTGTCGGGGTCGGCGAAGACGCCCACGGCCACCCAGTACCCCACGGCCGGCGTGTGCTCGACCGGAGGCGGGGCGTCCTTCGCGACGGCCGCGGCGACCGCGCCTTGACCGAGTACCTCGATCGAGCTCGCGAATCGGACGTGCTCGTGGGACTCGTAGAGCACTCTCACGTGCACGTTCTGGACGAGGTCGGCGAACGCGCCGTACTTGTCGCCGACCATGATCGTCGTCCCCGCGGTGACAATGACTGGAGTCCGGCGAAGGCCGACCAGGCTGGAGCTGACGTGAATCGTTCCCGTCTCGGCGTCGGTCTGCCAGACGTAGCCGATGGTCTCGCCGACAAGCTGACCGTTCTTGAGCTCGAGTGAGGCGTCGGGATCGGGCGGCCAGATCAGGGGAGACATCAGGAAGATCGTGGCCGCCAGCAGCCCGGCGCCGCCGAGAGCCCCGAGCCAGCGAGCGCCCCGTCGGATCATGGGCTTGGAGAATACGCAAAGCGGGTACCAGAACCTAATTTTCACTAAATGCGCGTCGGTCAAGACATTTTTGGGGGCGTAAGGGCCGCTCCGATGATCCGGGGCGGACGGTTCCTGACCGGCGGTCAGCGCATCGGGCACGCCGCTCCGGTCTCGACCCAGGCCTTCATCAGCGCGTGAAAACCCGCGTGGGTGACGACGTCGTCGAGCGTGCGGGCGCCGTTGCGGTCCTCGTCCTTGAGCTGCGCGCAGATCGACGTCGGCCGCTCGACAAATCATGCCCGGGAAGCGATCATTCGCTCGGGCTCGGAGCCGATGCGAGGGGTACTGATGGCTGACTACGACGTCGTGGTGGTCGGGGCGGGGAACGCGGCGATGGCCGCGGCGGTGTCGGCGCGCGAGCAAGGCGCCGGCCGCGTGGCGGTTCTCGAGAAGGCGCCGCGCGAGCTGCGGGGCGGCAACACGCATTACAGCGGTGGCCTCCTGCGCTTCGCCTACGACCGCGCCGAGGACCTGCTGCCGCTGGTGCCGAACGTGGACGAGCAGGTGCCGGGCTTCC
Organism: Methylomirabilia bacterium; assembly: GCA_041493815.1. GTDB lineage: Bacteria > Methylomirabilota > Methylomirabilia > Rokubacteriales > CSP1-6 > AR5. The sequence continues at coordinate 14,882 of JBGPZN010000017.1, read as the reverse complement.
TCGCGGGTGTCGAGCCCTATCCGCAGAAGCGCTTCCACGCCGACCTCGAGCGCGTGACCGAGGGCCGCAGCGATCCCGAGCTGGCCGAGATCCTGATCGGCCGCTCCTACGACACGGTCCGCTGGATGGCGAAGCAGGGCATCGCGATGGAGGCTGCGGTCTCGCTCAGCGGCGTGCGGGTGGGCAATACGATCAAGTGGTCGCCCGGCGCCGTCATCCGCGCCCTCCACGAGGGCGTCGGCCTCTCCGCGATGTGGTTCAAGACCGCCCAGGAGCGCGACGTCGAGATCCGCTACGGCACCACCGCGGTGCGGCTGCTGCAGGACGCGCGAGGGCGGGTGACCGGCGTCGGCGTGCGCGACGGCGACGGCCTCGGCGAGATCTCCGCGAAGGCGGTCGTGCTCGGCTGCGGGGGCTTCGAGGCGAACCCCGAGTGGCGCGCGCGCTACCTGGGCCGGCCGTGGGATCACGCCAAGGTCCGCGGCACCCGTTACAACACCGGCGACGGCCTGCGCATGGCGCTCGAGATCGGCGCGCTGCCGTGCGGGCAGTGGACCGGCTGTCACTCCACGCCGATCGACGCCGAGGCACCGCCGCACGGCGACCGCAAGCTGACCGACAAGACCAATCGGCTCTCCTACCCGTTTGGCGTGCTGGTCGACGTCAACGGACAGCGGTTCTTCGACGAGGGCGAGGACCTCTGGGCCTACACCTACGCCAAGCTCGGAGGGATCATCCTCAACCAGGCGCGCGGGGTCGCCTACCAGATCTTCGACCAGAAGGTGGCGGGCCTGCTCGAGGGCCGCTACGCGACCGGCAAGCCCGCGAGGGGGGATTCGCTGGCGGCGCTGGTCGCGCAGCTCCCCGTCGATCGCGCGCGCTTGCTGGAGACCCTCGAGGGCTACAACGCCGCCGTCGCGCCGGGCGCGTTCGATCCCACCCTCCGCGACGGGCTCGCGACCCATGGCCTGGCGCTGCCGAAGTCGAACTGGGCGCAGCGGCTGGACACGCCGCCGTTCACCGCGTGGCCGGTGACGGGTGGGATCACGTTCACGTTCGGCGGCGTGCGGGTGAACGACCGCGCCCAGGTGCAGAGCACGAGCTGGACGTCGATCGCCGGGCTCTACGCGTGCGGCGAGATGGTCGGCGGGCTCTTCCACGGCAACTACCCGGGCGGCACCGGCCTGACGTCCGGCGCCGTCTTCGGACGGATCGCCGGCGCCAACGCCGCGGGGGCCTGAGCGATGCGAGCCACGACCGCGCTCCGGCAGCTCCTGAGGGGCGAGGGCGTCGTGGTCGCGCCCGGCGTGTACGACGGCCTGTCGGCGCGGCTGGCCCGTCGCGCCGGCTTCGCCGCCGTCTACGCCACCGGCGGCGGCATCGCGCGGAGCATGGGCTATCCGGACCTCGGCCTGCTCGGCATGACGGAGGTCATCGAGCGCCTGGCCGGCATCGTCGAGCACGCCGGCGTGCCGGTCATCGCCGATGCCGACACCGGCTACGGCAACGCGCTGAACGTGCGCCGCACGGTGCGGGAGTTCGAGCGGGCCGGCGTGGCGGCGCTGCACCTGGAGGACCAGACCTTTCCCAAGCGGTGCGGCCATCTCGACGACAAGTCCGTCGTCCCGATCGTCGAGATGGTCGGCAAGCTGCACGCCGCGCGCGACGCCGCCGGCGACGCCGACCTGGTGCTCATCGCCCGCACCGACGCCATCGCGGTCGAGGGGCTGGACGGCGCCCTCGAGCGTGCCCACGCCTACGCCGAGGCGGGCGCCGACGTGATCTTCGTCGAGGCGCCGGTCAGCGAGGCGCAGATCGAGGCGATCGCCCGGCGCGTGCCCGGCCCCAAGCTGCTGAACATGTTCGAGGGGGGCAAGACGCCGCTGGTGGAGCTGGCCCGGCTGCACGCGCTCGGCTACCGCATCGTCATCATCCCCTCCGACCTGCAGCGCGCGGCCATCCGCGCCATGCAGGACGTGCTGGCGGCGATCACGCGCGACGGCAACAGCCGCAGCGTCGCCGACCGCATGGCGTCGTTCACGGAGCGCGAGGCGATCGTGGGCACCGCGGACTATCTGAAGCTCGATCGGGAGGATGCGCGATGACGACGCCGCGGATCGGGTTCGTGGGGCTGGGGGCGATGGGCGGGGCCATGGCCGGCCGCCTGGTGAAGAGCGGCTACGCCGTGGCCGGCTACGACGTCAGCGCCGAGCGGGCCGACGCCGCCGCGCTGGCGGGCGTCACGCGGGCGGCCACGCCGGGCGAGGCCGCGCGGTCGGCGGACGTCGTCATGTCGAGCCTGCCCCATCCCGCCGCCGTGCGCGAGGCGTACCTGGGACCGCACGGCGTGCTCGCGGGCGCGCGGGCCGGCGCCACGCTCGTCGACCTCAGCACGATCGATCCCGACACCTGGAAGGAGGTCGCGCGCGTGGCCGGTGAGCGCGGCCTGGCCTGCCTGGACGCGCCGGTCAGCGGCGGCCCGGTGGAGGCGGGCAGCGGCGGCCTCGTCTTTCTCGTCGGTGGGGAGGCGCCGGTGCTGGAGCGCTGCCGGCCGATCTTCGCCGCGCTGGGGACGGAGATCCACCACGTCGGCCCGCTGGGGTCGGCCCAGATCGTGAAGATCGTCAACAACGTGATGACGATGGGCAACGTCGCCGTCGCCGCCGAGGCGATGGTGCTCGGCGTGAAGGCCGGCATGGATCCCCAGCGGCTGTTCGACATCCTGTCGACGAGCGGCGGGCGCTCGCATCACTTCCTCAAGCGCTTCCCCAACGTGCTGGCCGGCGACTTCGCGCCGCGCTTCAGCATCGCGCTCTCCCGCAAGGACCTGGGCCTCGCCACCCGCCTGGCCGAGAGCCTGGGCGTGCCCATGCTCATCACGGCCATCGTGCGGCAGGTGTACGAGGCCGCCGGGGCCGCGGGTCTCGACGGTCAAGACATGGCCGCGGTCACGGCGCTGTTCGAGCGCTGGGCCGGCGTGCAGGTGCGCGGCACGCCCTCCGCCCGCTAACCGCCGAAACCGCCGAAACCGGCAAGTGGTCGGCGGTAGTGGCGAGTCGAGGCGCCGCGAGGGAGCCGCCCGATCAGCTAGGAGGCGATCGGCGTCTTACGAGCGGGCGAGTCAGCGGCCGGGCGAGACGTAGGCGGTGAAGCGCGTGAGCCAGCAGGTGGCGTGGTAGAGCCCGTCACGTTCGCGGACCGCGGTGGTGTCGCCGTCGGGCACGCGCTCGCCGCAACTTCCGCACGAGGTGTCGGCGCCGCCGCGTGGCGTCTCCTCCGCGAGGGTGCGCGAATCGCACTGCCACGGACTTCCATCGTCGTCGGGCAGCGTCTTGCGCCTGCCGGCCAGCACCGCGCGGCGGACGAGCTCCGCGAGGTGGTCGAACCTGAGGGGCTTGGGGACGAAATCGAAGGCGCCGGCCTTGCGCAGGTCGCGCGCGATCTTCTCGTTGTCGTTGCCGCTCATCATGATGACGGGGATCGAGTCGTCCAGCGCGAGCAGGTCGCGCAGCACGTCGGGTCCGGCGCGCTCGGGCATCCGGACGTCGAGGAGCACCGCGTCGGGCCGGGCCAGCGAGGCGAGCACGAGCGCGTCGCGGCCGTTGAGGGCGCACGTGACGGCGTAGCCCCGCCCCTCGAAGAACTCGCGCAGCACCTCACCCACATCTGCCTCGTCATCGACGACCAGGAGCGATCCCGCTTGGCTCACGGTTCCCTGGAGCTTCAACTCTCGTGCCGGGAATCCCCGAGCGCCAACCTCGCGTCTTTGCGTCGCTTTCCGGACTGCCCGGCTGGCTTGGTGGATCGTCTCTCACCAGGCATACTGGCCCAGCTGGCGAGAAAATGATCAGCCGCCGGCCTCGCTCCCGGAGGAGAGCGCTCGCATGCCGAGCCCGCCCGTCGCCGAGCCCGCGGCGCTGCCCGTCGAGGGATTTCGCGGCACGCCGGAGGAGATCGAGCGGCAGTGGTACGAACAGGTCTACCGCGGGCGCGGCGACAGCATGCGCCAGCTCACGTGGCGCGCGGTGGTCATGGGCTCCCTCCTGGGTGGCGTGCTCTCGCTCACCAACCTCTATATCGGGCTGAAGGCGGGCTGGGGCTTCGGCGTCGCGATCACCGCCTGCATCCTGTCGTACGCGATCTGGACGGCGCTGCACCGGGTGGGGCTGGCGCGCACGCCGATGACGATCCTCGAGAACAACTGCATGCAGTCGACGGCCAGCTCGGCCGGCTACTCCACGGGCGGCACGTTGATCTCGGCGTTCGCGGCCTACATGCTGCTCAACGATCGCCCGATGGCGCTGTCGACGATGCTGGCGTGGGTGTTCCTGCTCTCGGTGCTCGGCGTGACGATGGCCATCCCCATGAAGCGCCAGATGATCAACGTCGAGCAACTCCGCTTCCCGAGCGGCATCGCGGCGGCCGAGACGCTGCGAGCGCTGCACGCCGCCGGCGGCGCCGGCCTGCGCTCGGCCCGCGCGCTGGCCTGGGCCGGGCTGATGGCGATCGCCGCCAAGTTCTGGGCCGAGGGCCTCGGGCTCGTGCACGCGGCGCTGGCGCCGCTGATGATCGGCACCTGGATGACCGCGCTCAACCAGCGACTGTTCGGCCCGGCCTGGATGGGGCGCACCGTGATGCTGTCGTGGGAGCCGATGTTCATTGCGGCCGGCGCCATCACCGGCATGCGCGTCTGCTGGAGCATGCTGCTCGGCAGCGTCACCGCCTGGATGGTCTTCGCGCCGATCTTGCAGCACCGCGGCGTCATCGAGGGGGCGGGCTACGCCCAGATCGTGCAGTGGACGCTGTGGGGCGGCGTGGCGTGCATGGTCACCTCCAGCCTGCTCGCGTTCGCCCTGCAGTGGCGCACCGCGGCCCGCGCCTTCGCCGGCCTCGGCGCCATGTTCAACCGCGGGCGGCCGGCCGCTGATGATCCGCTGGCGGCCATCGAGACGCCCGGCTCGTGGCTGATGGCCGGCCAGCTCGTCGGCTTCGTCGGCCTCGCCTGGCTCGGGCACGCGACGTTCGGCATGCCCTACTGGCAGACGGCGGTGGCGGTGCTGCTCTCGTTCGCGCTGGCGCTGGTCGCCTGTCGCGTCACCGGCGAGACCGACACCACGCCGGTGGGCGCGATGGGCAAGATCACCCAGCTCACGTTCGGCGTGCTCAGCCCCGGCAACGTGAACGTCAACCTCATGAGCGCCAACGTCACCGCCGCCGCCGCCGGCAGCGCCGCCGATCTGCTGACCGACCTCAAGAGCGGCTACCTGCTCGGCGCGAATCCGCGCCGGCAGTTCCTCGCGCAGTTTGCCGGCATCTTCGTCGGCACGCTGGTGAGCGTGCTGGCGTTCCGGCTGCTGGTGCCCGATGCCTCGGTCCTCGGCTCCGACCAGTTCCCGGCGCCGGCCGCCCAGACCTGGCGGGCGGTGGCGGTGGCGCTCTCGCACGGCGTCCGCGATCTCGGCGCGGTCAAGCTGTGGTCCATCGCGATCGGCGGCCTGGTGGGCGTCATGCTGACGCTGCTCCCGAGGGCGCTGCCCGAGCGGCGCCAGCACCTGGTGCCGTCGCCGGCCGGCCTCGGCCTGGCGTGGACCTTCCACTGGTACTACGGCGTGCTGTTCTTCCTCGGCGCGCTGCTCGGATGGTGGGTGGAGCGGCGCCATCCGCGGTGGGCGAAGGAGCTCACGTTTCCGGTGGCGTCGGGCTGGATCGCCGGCGAGAGCCTGATGGGCGTGGTGCTCGTGATGTGGGAGAACGGGCCCGCGCTGCTACGGGCGCTGTTCAGCGCAGGCCGAACCCTCGCGCCATGAAGCTGGCGACGAAGACCATGACGACGACGAGCGCCAGCTGGACGTGATTGAGGTGGTACAGGCTGCGGGCGGCCGAGGTGTCGGGGGTACCGCTGCCGCGCATCGCGGCGCGCCAGCGGATCAGCGTCACCATCGGGCGAATCTCGAGCGCGACGATCAGCACGAACAGTCCCATCTTGGCCAGGAAGAGCCACGAGCCGAGATAGAACGCCGTGCCCTTCTCCAGACCGCCGAACGTCCGCAGCAGCCCCGTCGCCAGCCACAGCGCCGCCGCGATGCCCCAGACCGTGTCGGCGGCGAAGAGACGCCGCAGGCCCTCGCGATCGAGCCGGCCCTTGAACGCGCGCCCCCGCAGGAAGACGCTCGACAGGCCGATGCCCAGTGCGAGCAGGTGCAGCGCGGAGACGATGGCGGCGAGCACGGGCGCATTCTACGTCAGACGGTAGGCGGCCTGTCGATTCCGGGCGCCCCCGTTCGTCTCATCGGCGAACATCGACGTCCCGGGGCTGCTCCGAGCGGCCCGGGCAGGGAGGACTGGTGATGCCGAAATTCCTGGTTCTGGCGCGCGGCGCCGGCATGGATCCCCGGAGAAGCCCCGAGGAGATGCAGAAGGTCATCGAGAAGTACCGGGCGTGGACCGAGGGGATCCAGCGCGCCGGGCGGTTGCTCCACGGCGAAAAGCTGCGAAGCCCCGAGGGACGCGTCGTGCGGCGGACCGGTGGCGAGATGATGGTGACCGACGGTCCCTACATCGAGTCCAAGGAGTTCCTGGGCGGCTTCTGGATCATCGAGGCCGCGAGCTACGACGAGATGCTCAAGCTGGTCAGCGACTCGCCGCACCTGGAGGCGGGCTCGCTCGAGGTGCGGCAGATCGAGGAGATGGGCCCGCGGGGCTGAACGATGCCATGACGGCGGATGACGGCGGCGCGGTCGGCGGACTCGTCGCCCATCTGTTCCGCCACAGCGCCGGGCGGATGGTGGCCGTGCTGGCCCGCCGGCTCGGCGCCGACCGGCTCGACCTCGCCGAGGAGGTCGTGCAGGACGCGCTGCTGCGCGCACTGCAGACGTGGCCGTACCGCGGCGTGCCCGACAACCCGCAGGGATGGCTGTTCCAGGTCGCGCGCCATCGCGCGCTCGACCGGCTCCGTCGGGACGGCGTGCTGTCCGCCAAGCTCGAGGCGCTCGGCGCCGAGTGGCCCCGGGCCGCCGACGGCGCCGGAGGGCGGGGCGTGGACGACGACGAGCTGGCGATGATCCTGATGTGCTGTCATCCGGCGCTCCCGCGCTCGGCGCGCGTCGCCCTCACGCTCAAGACGGTGGGCGGCTTCGGCGTCGAGGAAATCGCCGCCGCGTTCCTGGCGCGGCCCGCCACGGTGGCCCAGCGGCTCGTGCGCGCCAAGCGCCGGATCCGCGCCGAGGGGTTGCGCCTGGAGATCCCGCCGGCCGACGCGCTGCCGGCCCGACTGGAGGGCGTGCTCGACGTCCTCTATCTGTTGTTCAACGAGGGCTACGCCGCTCACGGCGGTGACAATCTCGTGCGGGCGGATCTGTGCAGCGAGGCCATTCGCCTGGCGCGCATCGTGGCCGCGCATCCGCCGACCGATCGGCCCCCGGTGCACGCGCTGCTGGCGCTCATGCTGCTGCAGGCCAGCCGTCTGCCCGCGCGCGCCGACGAGGCCGGTGACCTCCGGCTGCTGGCCGAGCAGGATCGCGCGCGCTGGGACCACGCGCTGACGACCGAGGGGCTGCGCCACCTGGAGCGCGCGGCCGCCGGCGAGACGGTGACGCGGTATCACGTGGAAGCCGCCATCGCCGCCTGCCACGCCGTCGCGCCCGACGAGGCCTCCACCGACTGGCCGTACGTGCTGCGGCTGTACGACGACCTGCTGGCGCTCGCGCCCTCGCCGGTCGTCGCGCTGAACCGCGCGATCGCGCTGGCGATGGTCGAGGGTCCCGCCGCCGGCATTCGCGCGCTGGAGCCGCTCGGCCGCCAGCGCGCGCTCGCCCGCTACCATCTGCTGCCGGCCGCACTGGGCGCGCTGTGGCGGCGGGCCGGCGCCCCGGCGACGGCGGCGCGCTACTACCGGGCGGCGCTGGCCCTGCCGTGCTCGAGCCCCGAGCGCCGTTTCCTCGAGCGCCGCCTCACCGAGTGCGAGCGCCCGGGCGGACGCTGACGTCAGTCCAGCGGATCAGGCGAGGGCTTTGCGGACCTGGGCGAGACGCGCGAGCGAGGCGAGAACGTAGGGCTGGTCGTCGGTGACGTGGCGCACGATCACGTCGGTGTAGCCGAGAACGCCGAGCGCGCGAAACCGCTCGACGACCTCCTCGACCGTCCCGATCACGAGCGCGGCGGGATCGAAGCCGCGATAGCCGGCGGTCACGATGGCGCCGGTGGCGGCCTCGGCGTCGGCGCGGGAGTCGGCGACGTAGATGTCGCGACGAATGGCGATCGTGGTCGGCGTGCGGCCGTGCGCGGCGCAGCGCTCGCGGTAGTGACGCAGCTGCTCGCGCGCCTGGGCCGGCGTGGCGCCGGGCGCGGCCAGCCAGGCCTCGCCCAGCCGCGCCGCGCGGTCGATGGCCGGTGGCGCGCTGGCGCCGATCCAGACCTCGACCGGCTCGGCCGGCCGCAGCGCCACCCGCGCCTCGCGGAACGTGAAGCGGCCGGCCGCGCTCACGACCTCGCCGGCGAGCAGGCGACGGACGAGGTCGAGCGACTGCTCGAACGCCGAGGTGCGCGTGCGCGCGGTGGTGCCCATCGCCGCGAACTGCGCCTCGTCGTCGCCGAGGCCGACCTGCACGATGAAGCAGCCGCCGGCGATCGCGGCCAGGGTGCCGACCTGCTCGGCGAGCAGCACGGGGTTCCACAGCGGCAGCAGGAACAGGCAGCCGGCGGGCGCGTCGCCCCACTCGGCCAGCATGCGCGCGATGATCGGCACGTTCTGGTAGTACGGCGCCGGCGTGGCGTGATGGTCGCCGACGAAGAGCGAGTCGAGCCCGGCCCGTCGCGCCGCCGCCGCGCGCTCGACCATCCACCGCGCGCCCTGCCGCGGATCGCGGACCTTGCGGGCACTGGCCTCCGACACGCCGATGCGCATCACGGCACCAGCTTCAGCAGCGGCTCGAGGTTGCGGGGGTCGGGCTCGATCGCGCCGACGCCGTAGCGGCGATACAGGTCGACGACCGCCTCGTTGATCGGCGTGGGCACGCCCACCTTGCGTCCCTCGGCGACGACGTAGCCGTTGAGGTACTCGATCTCCGTGCGCCGGCCGCGCATGACGTCCTGCAGCAGCGAGGGCCGGCCGCCCGAGCGCGACCTGGCGTCGCGGCTGATGTCGGCCTCTACCTCGTCGAGGCCGCGCCCGGCCACGGCGTCGACGAAGCGCTGGGCGGCGATGCCCCAGATCGGCTCGACCTCGAAGCCCCGCGCGCGGCCCACGCCGATCACCTCGGCGCCGAGATACACGGCCAGCCGCCGCGGTCCCGGCTCGACCCGGACCTCGGCGGTGCCGAAGCCGCTGAGGCCGGCGATCGGGTTGGCCATGCAGTTGATCGCGAGCTTCGACCAGCGCTCGCCCCACAGGTTGGTCGTGACCGTGGTGGGCGCCACCGCGCTCAGCGCGGCGGCCAGCGCCCGCGCCCGCGGCGTGTCACGGCCGTCGTGCTCGCCGATCTTGAAGCCGCTGCTGGCGGCGTCGGTGCGCATGGCGTGGCCGGGCTCGTACATCCCGGCCGCGATCAGGATCACGCAGCCGAGCGTGCGCTCGCGGCCGGCCACTGCCGCCACGCGCTCGTCGTTGATGCCGTTCTGGAAATCGACGACGACCCCGTGGGGCCGGACCAGGTGGGCGGCGCCCAGCGCGGTCGCCCACTCGGTGTCGTAGGACTTCACGGCGATGAAGACCGCGTCAAACGGCTTCGTGATCCGCTGCACCTCGTGCAGGTGCAGCGCGGTGACGGCAATGACGTGGTCGCCGCAGGTGCCGGACAGGCGCAGACCCTGGCGCTTGAGCGTCTCGACGTGCTCGGGCCACTGGTCGATCAGCGTCACGTCGTGCCCGGACTTCGTGAGCAGCCCACCGACCACACAGCCGATCGCCCCCGCGCCGACGATGCCGATACGCATGCTCATGGTGGCGAGAGCCTACCGCGCCGCCGGGCGCGTCGGCAAGCGGCGGTGGGAGCCGCCGCCCCCGCCGCCTGGATACCCGCGGATTCGGCGTGAAGTCGTGGCACTATAGACCCGCCGTGATCGACTGGTCAGGCATCTTCCACGTTCTCGCCACGCCGTTCAGCGACGACGGCGCGCTCGACGTCGACGGTCTGCCGAGACTGGTCGAGGCCGTGCTGGCCACCGGCGTGAGCGGGCTCACGATCCTGGGCATCGCCGGCGAGGCCCATCGCCTGACCGACGAGGAGCGCCGCCGGGTCGTCGAGGGCGTCGTGAAGGCCGTCGCGGGCTACGTCCCGGTGGCGGTCGGCGTGTCGGCCTCCGGTACGCACCTGGCGGCCGGCTTCGCCGCCACGGCGCGCGAGCACGGTGCCGACGCGGTGATGGTGGCGCCCCCGGCCGGCGCCCGCAACCTCGATCTCGTGGCCGAGTACTACCAGCTCGTGGCCCGGGCGGCGCGGCTGCCGCTCGTCCTGCAGGACGAGCCGATCACGACCGGCGTCGTGATGCCGGCGCCGTTCCTGGCGCGGCTCATCGCCGAGGTGCCGATGGTGGAGGCGGTGAAGCTCGAGGAACCGCCCACCCCGCCCAAGATCACGCGCCTGGCCGCGCTCGCCACGCGGCCGGTGCCGGTGTTCGGCGGGCTGGGCGGCGTGTATTTCTTCGAGGAGCTCTCGCGCGGCGCCGCCGGCGCCATGACGGGGTTTCCGTACCCGGAGGCGCTGCGCGCCATTCGCGAGCACTTCGTCGCCGGGCAGCGCGCCGAGGCGCGCGCGCTGTTCTATCACTGGCTGCCGCTGATCCGCTTCGAGAGCCAGCCCGGTTCGGTGCCCGGCACGTCGCTGGCGATCCGCAAGGAGATCCTGCGCCGCCGGGGCTGGCTGCGCTCGGCGTACGTGCGTCACCCTGCCGCCGCCCCGGACGCCGCGACGCTCGAGGAGCTGGCGGAGGTGCTGGCCGCGGTCGTCCCCGGGTAGCGTGGCCACCGCGCCCGCGACCGGCGCCACCCGACTGGTCGACGCGCTCGCCGCCGCCGGCGTGCGCCGGATCTTCTCCCTCTCCGGCAACCAGATCCTGTCGGTCTACGACGCCACCATCGGCCGCGACATCGCGCTCGTCCACACGCGCCACGAGGCCGCCGCCGTGCACATGGCGGACGCGTGGGGGCGGCTCACCGACCAGCCCGGCGTCGCGCTCGTCACCGCGGGCCCCGGTCACCTCAACGCGCTCTCGGCGCTCTACGGCGCGCGCATGGCAGACTCGCCGGTGCTCCTGTTCTCCGGCGCCAGTCCGCGCAGCCAGCGCGGGCGCGGCGCGTTCCAGGAGCTCGACCAGGTGGCGACGGCGCGGCCGGTGGTGAAGGCGGCGTGGTCGCTCGACGACCCCGCGCGCATCGGGGACGACGTGGCGCGCGCGCTGAGGCTGGCGACCTCCGGCCGGCCGGGGCCCGTGCACCTCAGCCTGCCCGGTGACGTGCTCGAGGGCGCCGCGCCGGAGGTGTCGCCGGCGTCAGCGGCGCTGGCCGGGCCGGCGGCCGTCGGCGAGCGCGACGCGCTGGCGATCGTCGCGCTGCTCGCCGAGGCCAAGCGCCCGCTGATCCTCACGGGGCCGGCGCTGGGTCGCGGACCGCGCCGCGCCGCGGTCCATCAGCTGAGCGAGGTGACGGGCGCGCCGGCGCTGGCGATCGAGAGCCCGCGCGGCGTCAACGACCCGTGGCTGCGCGGCGCCGCCGCGTTGCTCGGCGAAGCCGACCTCGTGCTGCTGCTCGGCAAGCCGCTCGACTTCTCGCTGCGCTTCGGCCAGGCGTTCGCGCGCGGCTGCCGCGTCGTCGCGCTCGATCCCGACGTCGTAAGGTTAGACGCCGACTCCCCCCGTTGGGGGGGTGTCGGGGGGGGGCGGCGGTCGCTCCCCCCTGATACAAACAAAAGCGAGCACACGGCGCTGGCGCTCACCGCCGATCCGGCCGCGTCGGCCGCGCGCCTGGCCGCCGTCGCCGCCACCCGCGCGTGGCCGCGCACCGGCTGGCGCGACGAGGTAGAGTCGGCGCGCCGGGCCGTCCCGGCCGCGTGGGAGCAGGCGCGGCGCTCGGCCCGTGCGCCCATCCATCCGCTGCGCGTGTGCGCCGCGCTGGCGCCGCTCGTCGAGGCCGGCGCCGTGCTCGTCGCCGACGGCGGCGAGTTCGGCCAGTGGGTGCAGGCGGGCCTCGAGCCGCGCGAGCGGCTGATCAACGGCCTCGGCGGCTCCATCGGCAGCGCGCTGCCGATGGCCATCGCCGCCCGGCTCGCCTGTCCCGACCGGCCGGTGCTGGCCGCGATGGGCGACGGCACCTTCGGCTTTCACGCGTTCGAGCTCGACACCGCGCTCCGCTACGGCGTGCCGATCGTCACCGTCGTGGGCAACGACGCGCGCTGGAACGCCGAGCACACGCTGCAGCTGCGCCACTACGGGGCCGCGCGCGCCGTCGGCTGCGCGCTGCTGCCCGCGCGCTACGACCTCGTGGCCGAGGCCCTCGGCGGCCACGGCGAGCTCGTCGAACGCGCCGAGGACCTCGAGCCGGCCCTGGCCCGGGCGCTGGCGTCCGGCCGCCCGGCCTGCGTCAACGTCATGATCGAAGGCCTGGCCGCGCCAACCTTCGGCGCCGGCCACTAGGGACGACGTGAGCGCCAGCCGCCTCTCCCGTCCCCTGCGCCTGTCGCGACGCAACCGCAAGATCGCCGGCGTCTGCGGCGGGCTTGCCGAGTGGCTCGGGTGGGACCCGACCGTCGTCCGCGTCCTCTATATCCTCGTCTCCGTGCTGTCGGTCGCCTTCCCCGGCATCCTCGTCTACCTCATCCTCTGGCTCGTCATCCCACGCGAGCCCAAGGAGCGGGCGTAGGGTGACGCCGGTGCCGCAGCGCCTGCTCGCCGTCGATTCCAAACTCTACGGAGGGACGATGCCATGACGATCAGCAGCCGCTACCTGTTCTCGGCCGCGATGGACGTGACCGCCGAGCGCGAGGCGCTCTTCCACGAGGTGTACGACACCGAGCACGTGCCGCTCATCCTCACGGTGCCGGGGGTCGTGGCGGCGACGCGCTTTTCGACGCAGCCGCTCACGATGATGCTCGGCGGCGAGCGTAAGACGATGGACCCCCAGGGCGCCCCCCGCTTCCACGCCCTGTACGAGCTGGAGAGCCCCGAGGTCCTCTTGACCGATGCCTGGGCCAAGGCCGTCGAGCAGGGCCGCTGGCCCGCCCAGGTCCGTCCCCACACCTCCAACCGCCGCCACCTGCTGATGCGACGCCTGACCTGAGAGGGCCGACGTATAATCCGCTCTGCCGTGGACCCGGGCTGACCGGGGCCGGCCGAGGGGAGTCCGCACGTGAGAGCCAACAAGCTGAAGGAGATCTGGGCGAAGGGCGACGCGGTGGTGAACGGGTGGCTGTCCATCCCCAGCGCGTTCTCCGCCGAGGTGATGTCGCACCAGGGGTTCGACTCGCTGACCATCGACATGCAGCACGGCGTCGTCGACTACCAGGTGGCGGTGACGATGCTGCAGGGCATCTCGACCACGGGCGTCGTGCCGCTGGCGCGGGTCCCCTGGAGCGATCCCGCCCGGATCATGAAGATCCTCGACGCCGGGGCCTACGGCGTGATCTGCCCGATGATCAACACGCGGGCGGAGGCCCAGGCACTGGTGGCGGCGTGCAAGTACTATCCGGCCGGCTACCGCTCGTGGGGGCCGGTGCGCGCCTCGATCTACGCCGGCAGCGACTACACGCCCAAGAACGCCAACGACACGATGCTCGTCATGCCGATGATCGAGACGGCCGAGGCCGTGAAGAACATCGACGACATCCTGAGCGTGCCCGGCATCGACGCGGTCTACGTCGGCCCCGCCGATCTGTCGATCACGCTCGGCTGCACCCCCAAGCTCGACCAGACGGAAGCGCCGGTGGTCGAGGCCCAGCAGCGGATCTACGAGGCGTGCAAGCGGCACAACGTGGTGGCCGGCATCCACTGCGGCGGCGCGCCGTACGCGCTGAAGATGATCGCGAGCGGCTACCGGTTCGTCACGCTCGCCAGCGACGGGCGCTTCCTGGCCGCCCGCGCCGCCGACGAGGTGGCCGCCGTGCGCAAGACGGGGGTCGGCACCGGCAAACTCCCGGCGTACTAGGTGGGACTCGTCTTCGACGAGGCGCTGCGCGTCCGTGCGCGTGCGCATTTGGCCGGCTTCGAGCGCCGAGCGCATCCGGCGGCCGAGCGGCGCCCAGCCGCGGTGGCCCTCGTGCTCCTACCGGACGACGAGGGGCGGGCGTGCTTCCTGCTGACGCGGCGGGCGGACCGGCTGCGCGCCCACGCCCGCCAGTGGGCGCTGCCCGGCGGCCGCATGGACCCGGGCGAGGGCGCGGCGGCCGCGGCGCTGCGCGAGCTCGAGGAAGAGGTGGGCCTCACGCTCGGTGCCGACACGGTCCTGGGCGTGCTGGACGACTACCCGACGCGCTCGGGGTTCGTCATCACGCCGGTGGTGGTGTGGGGCGAGGGCGCCGGCGAGTTGACGCCGAACCCGGACGAGGTCAAGCGCGTGTACCACGTGCCGCTCGACGATCTCGAGCGGCCCGAGGTCCCGATTCTCGTCACGATCCCGGAGAGCGAGCGGCCGGTCATCCAGTTGCCGATCCTCTCCACGCTCATCCACGCGCCGACCGCGGCCGTGATCTACCAGATGCGCGAAGTCGTCGTCCACGGCCGCACCACCCGCGTGGACCACTTCGAACAGCCGGTGTGGGCGTGGCGTTGAGAGCTGAGGCCGCCCGGCGGCCGAGGCGAGCCAGTAAACGAAGAGTTGAGAGCTGAGGCCGCCCGGCGGCCGAGGCGAGCCAGTAGACGAAGAGTTGAGAGCTGAGGCCGCCCGGCGGCCAAGGCGA
>JBGPZN010000094.1:0-9773 GCA_041493815.1 Methylomirabilia bacterium | reverse complement strand
GGTGGCGCTGGCGGCGGCGCTCACCGCGGCGGTCGGCATCCTGGTCGGCCTGCCGGCGCTGCGCATGACCGGCGTGTACCTCACGATCGCGACGCTGGCCTTCGCGCTGATCATCCAGGAGGTGTTCGCGCGCTGGGAGCACGTCACGGGCGGCCTCAAGGGGCGGGCGGTGGACAAGCCCGTTGTCTTCGGGGTGGCCTTCGGCGGCGACGTGGCCTTCTACTTTCTGTGCCTCGCCGTCTTCGCCGGCGGCCTGTGGCTCACCGCCAACCTGCTGCGCTCGCCGACGGGCCGCGCCTGGGTCGCGATCCGCGACAGCGAGATCGCCGCCCAGTCGATGGGCGTGAACCTCGCCGTGTACAAGACCATGGCCTTCGGCTACTCGGCGGGGCTGATGGGCGTGGCCGGCGCGCTCTTCGCGCACAAGATCGGCTTCCTGGCGCCCGACATCTTCAGCGTCCTGCTCTCGATCCAGCTCCTGCTCATGGTGGTGGTGGGCGGCCTCGGCAGCCTGCACGGCGCCCTGTTCGGCGCCGTGTTCGTCGCGCTGCTGCCGGTGGCCATCTCCCAGGCGCGCGACTCGGTGCCGGCCTGGATCGGCCACGCCGCCGGCGTGCTCGGCAAGGGCGCCGGCAACGCGGCGTTCACGGCGGCCGACCGCTTCGTCAAGCAGCCGGGGCTGGAGCCGGGGATCTTCGGGCTCATCCTCGTGCTGTTCATCCTGTTCGAACCGCTGGGGATCTATGGCCGGTGGTTGAAGCTCCGGCTGTTCTTCTCGACGTTCCCGCTGTACAAGCACGCGACCTTCAGGCGCCAGAAGACCTACATGCGCTCGGAGCGGCTGCGGTGACGCTTTTCGCGGCCGAGGGGCTCGAGATCAACTTCGGCGGCATCAAGGCGCTCGACGGCGTGAGCTTCACCGTGGAGCCGGGCGAGGTGTTCACGATCATCGGCCCCAACGGCGCCGGCAAGACGACGATCTTCAACCTGATCTCGCGCATCTACGATCCGAGCGGCGGGCGGCTGACCTTCGCCGGCGAGGACATCACGCGGGTGGCGCCCCACGAGATCGTGCGGCGGGGCATCGCCCGCACCTTCCAGAACATCGAGCTCTTCCAGCACGCCACCGTGCTGCAGAACCTGCTGCTCGGTCGTCACGCCCACCGGCGCTCGCGCTTCGTGGAAGAATTGCTCTTCCTGCCCCGCGTGCGCCGGCTGGAGCTGGCCCATCGCGAGGCGGTGGAGCGGGTGATCGACTTCCTCGACCTGCAGCCGCACCGCGACAGCCTGATCGCCAACCTGCCCTACGGCGTGCGCAAGGTCGTCGAGATGGCCCGGGCGCTGTGCACCGAGCCCAAGCTCCTGCTGCTCGACGAGCCGTCCTCCGGCCTCAGCGTGGAGGAGACCGAGGGCATGGCCTTCTGGATCCAGGACATCCGCAGCCTGCTCGGCATCACCGTGCTGATGGTCGAGCACGACATGAGCCTCGTCGGCGCGGTGTCCGACCGGGTGCTGGCGCTGAACTACGGCCGCCCGATCGCGCTGGGCAGCGCGCGCGAGGTGCAGGAGCATCCCGACGTCGTCAAGGCGTACCTGGGAGGCTGAGGGATGGCGGACAGTCTCCTGACGGTCACCAACCTCGAGACGTACTATGGTCCGATCGTGGCCATCCGCGGGGTGAGCTTCACGGCGCCCCAGGGCGCCATCGTGACGATCCTGGGCGCCAACGGGGCGGGGAAGACGACCATCCTCAAGACCGTGTCCGGCGTGATGGATCCACAGAAGGGGACGGTGACGTTCGCGGGGCGCGAGATCCAGGGGCTGGATCCGGATCGGGTGGCGCGCCTGGGCCTCAGCCACGTGCCGGAGGGGCGCGAGGTCTTCCCGTTCCTCACCGTGCGCGAGAACCTGACGATGGGCGCCTACACCCGCCCCGACGCCGACGGCGTGGCGCGGGACATGGCGATGGTGTACGAGTACTTCCCGGTCTTGAAGTCCCGCGCCGAGCAGCGGGCCGGCTCGCTGTCCGGCGGCGAGCAGCAGATGCTGTCGATCAGCCGCGCCTTGATGGCGCGCCCGGCCATGATGCTCCTGGACGAGCCCTCGCTCGGGCTGTCGCCCCGGCTGGTGAAGGAGATCTTCGACATCATCGTCCGGATCAACCGGGAACAGGGCGTGACGGTGCTGCTGGTGGAGCAGAACGCCCACATGGCGCTGACCATCGCCGACTACGGCTATGTGCTGGAAGTCGGCCGGATCGTGATGGAAGATACGTGCGCCCGGCTGCTCGAGAAGGAAGACATCAAGGAGTTCTACCTCGGCATCAAGGAGGGCAGCGTGCGCGGCACGCGGCGCTGGAAACGAAAGAAGATGTGGCGATGAGCGACGACGACCGAAGCTGGACCATCCACGGCCAGGACACGCTGCCCCGGCTCTTCCGGCACGTGGTCCGGGAGCGGGGCGACGCCGTCGCCCTGCGTGAAAAGCATCTCGGCATCTGGCGGCCCATCACCTGGCGCGAGTACGGCGAGCACGCCCGGCACACCGGCCTCGGGCTCGTCGCCCTCGGCCTGCGGCCGCGGGACGTGGTCTCCGTCATCGCCGACAACGGGCCCGAGTGGCTCTACACCGACCTCGGCACGATGTCGGTGGGCGGCGTCACCAACGGCGTCTACACGACCGACTCGCCCCGCCAGGTCGAGTACATCGTCAACGACAGCGGCACCCGGTTCTTCTTCGCCGACAACGAGGAGCAGCTCGACAAGATCCTCGAGGTCCGCGCCCGCTGCCCGCAGCTCGTGAAGATCGTCGTGTACGACATGGAGGGGCTGCACGGCTTCCGCGACGAGCAGGTCCTGCCGTTCGAGGCGCTGCTCGAGCTCGGCGCCCGCTACGAGCGCGAGCACCCCGGCGCCTGGGAGCCGATGGTGGAGATCGCCCGGCCCGACGACCTGGCGATCCTCGTCTACACCTCGGGCACCACCGGGCCGCCCAAGGGCGCCATGCTCAGCCACCGCAACATCCTCTTCCAGCTCGGCTACGCGGACTTCATCGCCGACCCGCGCCCCGGCGACCAGCAGCTGTCGTTCCTGCCGCTGTCCCACATCGCGGAGCGGACGTTCACGGTCTTCTACCCGCTACGGACGGGCGCCACGGTGAACTTCGCCGAGAGCATCGACACCGTCCCGGACAACATCCGCGAGGTGGCGCCGGCGGTGTTCTTCGCGGTCCCCCGCATCTGGGAGAAGTTCTACTCGGGCGTCGCCCTGCGCATGCGGGAGGCGACGCTGATCGGCAAGCTCGCCTACCGCGGGGCCATCTCCATCGGCACCCGGGTGGCCGAGCGCCGGATCGCCGGCCGCCGGCCGTCGCCGGTGCTCGGCCTGCTGCAGCGCGTGGCGGACTTCCTGGTGCTCGACAACGTCAAGCGCTCGCTGGGGCTGCACCGCGCCCGCGGCGCCGCCACCGGGGCCGCCCCCATCGCGCCCGACCTGATCAAGTGGTACATGGCGCTCGGCATCGACATGCGCGAGGTCTACGGTCAGACGGAGAACTGCGGCCTCGCCACCGCCATGCCGCACGACCGGATCAAGCTGGGCACCGTCGGCGTGGCGCGGCCGGACACCGAGGTGCGCCTGTCGCCCGAGGGCGAGATCCTCCTGAAGGGGCCGCACATCTTCCTCGGCTACTACAAGAACCCGCTGCGGACGGCGGAGACGGTGGTCGACGGCTGGCTGCGCACCGGCGACGTCGGCCGTCTCGACGCCGACGGCTTCCTCAGCATCACCGACCGGATGAAGGACATCATCATCACGGCCGGCGGCAAGAACGTCACGCCGTCCGAGATCGAGAACCAGCTCAAGTTCTCGCCCTACATCACCGACGCGGTGGTGATCGGCGACCAGCGGAAGTTCCTGTCCTGCCTGATCATGCTCGACCCCGACACGGTGGCCCAGTTCGCGCAGGAGCGGAACGTGCCGTTCACCAACTTCGCCTCGCTGTGCCGGGCCAAGGAAGTCCAGGATCTCATCGGGGACGAGGTCGAGCGGGTGAACAAGCGGGTCGCCCGGGTCGAGACGATCAAGCGCTTCCACCTCATCGAGCAGATCCTCACCCCCGAGGACGAGGAGCTGACGCCGACCATGAAGCTGAAGCGGGCCTTCGTGAACCGCAAGTACAAGGACGTGATCGACGGCATGTACCTCGAAAGGAGCGAGCGATGAAGACGCGACTGGCCGTGGGCGTGCTGGTGATGGCGGTGGCGCTGGCCGGCACGGCGCTGGCCCAGAAGGAGACCCGGGGCGTCACCCCGACCGAGATCGTGCTCGGCATGCACACCGACCTGTCGGGGCCGGCGGCGACGTACGGGGTGTCGTCCTCGAACGCCGTCAAGATGCGGTTCGACGAGGCCAACGACAAGGGCGGCATCCAGGGCCGCAAGATCAAGCTGATCGTGGAGGACACCCAGTACCAGGTGCCGCGGGCCGTGCAGGCCGGCACCAAGCTCATCAACCGCGACAAGATCTTCGCGATGGTGGCGCCGCTGGGGACGCCCATGAACAACGCGCTCTTCAAGGACCAGTTCGAGGCGGGCGTGCCCAACCTGTTCCCGCTGTCGGCCGCGCGCTCGATGTACGAGCCGTTCCACAAGCTGAAGTTCTACGGCGCCGCCTCCTACGTCGACCAGGTGCGGGCGGGGATCACCTACTTCGTGACCAAGAAGGGCAAGAAGGCGCTCTGCGCCATGTACCAGGACACCGACTTCGGCAAGGAAGTGCTGGACGGTGTGCAGATCCAGGCCGACCGGATGAAGATCAAGCTGGTGGAGACGACCACCCACAAGCCCACCGACCAGGACTTCACCGCGCAGATCACCAAGCTGAAGGGGGCCGGCTGCGACCTCGTGGTGCTCGGGACCATCGTGCGCGACTCCATCGTGCCGTACGCGACGGCGCGGAAGATCGGCTGGACCGACGTCGACTTCCTCGGCTCGGCGGCGACCTACGACCTGTTCGTGGCGGCCGCGCAGGGCGGCGTGACCGAGGGCCTCTACGCCATGGGTCTCACCGACATGCCGTATCGCGACACCCTGAGCCCCGGCGCCCAGGCGTGGTTCGATCGCTACAAGGACCGCTACAAGGCCGAGCCCAACATCGGCGCCGTGTACGGTCACGTCGCCGCCGACCTGACCGCCGTCGGGCTCGACAAGGCCGGCAAGGAGCTCACCCTCGACAGCTTGGCCAAGGGGCTGGAGTCGATCCGTGGCTACCGCGACATCTTCAATGGGCCCGAGGTGAACTTCGCGCCCGACAAACACCAGGGGGCGAGCTCCTCGTTCCTGGCGGTGGTCAAGGGCGGGC
Source organism: Methylomirabilia bacterium (assembly GCA_041493815.1). Taxonomy (GTDB): domain Bacteria; phylum Methylomirabilota; class Methylomirabilia; order Rokubacteriales; family CSP1-6; genus AR5. Next base: position 4,413 of record JBGPZN010000094.1, on the reverse strand, counting down.
GCTGGGTTCGCTTGACCGATCCGTTGAGCTTTTGAACGTGGGGGGCCCCGATATGGCCCCCCACACCCCCCAACGCTCGTCACGCCCCGGCGGAGCCGGGGCGCTCCTCGATTCACGCGCTCTGGGGTATCATGCGCCCACCGAACCAAGCCGCTCTCCGGAGGCGCCGCCATGCAGAGCAACGGCCATTCGAACGCCCGGACTCTCCACTCGCGCCTGAGCCATCCGATCATCGACGCCGACGGGCACTGGATCGAGTACACGCCGGTCATGCGCGAGGAATTCCGCCGCATCGGCGGCGACGCCGCGGTGGAGGGGCTGGCCGCCGCCACCCAGCGCGTGCCCAGCTCGCTCAAGATGTCGGTGGCCGAGCGCGCCCGCAAGCGGGTGGGCATGGAAGCGTTCTGGTCGTCGCCGAGCGAGAACGTGCTCGACCGGGCGACCGCGATGCTGCCCAGGCTGATGTACGAGCGGCTCGACGACCTCGGCATCGACTTCAGCGTGATCTACCCGACGGCCGGGCTCAGCTTCCACCGCATGCAGGACACGCGGCAGCGTCGAGCCATCTGCCGGAGCTACAACGTGTTCGCGGCCGATCAGTTCCGCGGGCTCTCCGATCGCATCATCCCGGCCGCCATCATTCCCATGTACACGCCGGAGGAGGCGATCGAGGAGCTGGAGTTCGCGGTGAAGCAGCTCGGCTACAAGGTCGTGATGATCGGCGGCCTCATGCGGCGCCGCGTGCCCGCGCTCGAGGAAGAGGCGCCGGATGCCTCCAAGCTGGTCGAGTGGTACGACGTCGTCGGGCTGGACAGCCCCTACGACTACGATCCGGTGTGGGCGAAGTGCCTCGAGCTCAAGGTGGCGCCAAGCTTCCACAACGGCGCCCGCTCCATCCTGCTGCGCAACTCGCCGTCGAACTTCTGCTACAACCACATCGGCCACTTCGCCTCGGCCGGCCACGCCGTCGCCAAGGCGATGTTCCTGGGCGGCGTGACCCGCCGCTTCCCCGGCCTGAACTTCGCCTTCCTGGAGGGCGGGGTCGGCTGGGCCTGCATGCTGTACGCGGACCTCATCGGCCACTGGGAGAAGCGCAACCGGCAGGCGATCGAGAGCACGAACCCCAACAAGCTCGACCGCGCCAAGCTGCTGGAGTTCGCGCGCAAGTACGGCAGCGACGTCGTGGCCGAGGCGGTGAGCCGGGGCGAGGGGCTGGAGGGCGACTCCAACTCGAAGCTGACCGGCGGCCTCGAGGATCTCGACGACTATTTCCGGTGCAAGATCGAGACGAAGCGCGACATCAAGGAGCTGTTCGTCCCGCGCTTCTACTTCGGCTGCGAGGCTGACGACGCCACCAACGCGTGGGCGTTCAACCGCAAGGCCAACCCCATGGGCGCGCGCCTCAACGCGCTGTTCAGCTCGGACGTCGGCCACTTCGACGTGCCCGACATGGCCGAGGTCGTCCCCGAAGCCTACGAGCTCGTCGAGCACGGCCTCATCGACGACGACGACTTTCGCGACTTCATGTTCACCAACGCCGTGCGCTTCTGGGCCGAGGTGAACCCCGACTTCTTCAAGGGCACCGTGGTCGAGAAGGCCGCCGCCGAGGCACTGCGCCATGGCGCTTGATCCTCAAGTCCAGGCCGTGCTCGAGCTGGTCGCCAAGGCCAACCGCCCCGCCTATCACACGCTCTCGCCCAAGGACGCGCGGCAGCTCTTCATCGAGACGCGGCCGGCCTCGACGCCGACGCCGCCCGAGATCGGCGCCGTCAAGAACGTCACCGCCGAGGGGCCGCACGGCCCGATCCCGCTGCGTGTCTACCGGCCGGCCGGCGTCGCCGACGCCACGCCGCTGCCCGCGTACGTCTACTTCCACGGGGGCGGATGGGTGATCGGCGACCTCAACACGCACGACGTCATCTGCCGCCAGCTCACGGCGGCGTCGGGCACGAGCGTGGTCTCCGTCGACTACCGGATGGCGCCGGAGCACAAGTTCCCGGCCGCCGCCGACGACTCGTGGGCGGCCACGAAATGGGTCGTCGCCCACGCGGCCGAGCTCGGCCTCGACGCGAGCCGTCTGGCCGTCGGCGGTGACAGCGCGGGAGGCAACCTGGCGGCGGTGGTCGCCTTGATGGCGCGCGACGCCGGCGGGCCGGCGATCGCGCTCCAGGTGCTGATCTATCCGGTCACCGACGTCGTGGCGGAGACGCGCTCGTACGCCGACTTCGCCGACGGCTACCTGCTCACGCGCGAGAGCATGCGCTGGTTCACCGCGCACTACCTGAAGTCGAAGGACGACGCGCGCGACTGGCGCGTGTCACCGCTGCGGGCGCCGTCGCTGGCCGGGCTGCCGCCGGCCCTGATCGTCACCGCCGGCTTCGATCCGCTGCGCGACGAGGGCGAGATCTACGGCGGGCGGCTGCGCGACGCCGGCGTCACCGTCGACTACGTCTGCTACGGCGGGATGATCCACGGCTTCGTGGGGATGGGCAAGCTCATCGACACGGCCGGGCGCGCGATCTCGCACATCGGCGGCTCGCTGCGCCAGGCGCTACGCTGATTCGCTGACCCGACGCGGCACGCGCCCGGCGACCGCGCGCACCCGGCGCGGCGCCGCCCGCCAGATGGCGACGGCCGAGAGCGCGCTGCAGGCGATGCAGATCCAGAACGCCAGCGTGTAGCTGCCGGTGGCGTCGTAGAGTGCGCCGGTGACCCAGGGGCCGGCGGCGCCGCCGCCGATGGCGGCCAGCATCAGGGTGCCGAAGATCGTGCCGTAGTGCGGGCCCTGGAAGATCTCCGCCCCGATGGCCCCGATGACCGAGGTCAGGCCGTAGCCCAGCATGCCCTGCGCCGCCACCATGAACGCGAGCAACGCCGGTGTCGGCGCGTGACTGAGGACGAGCAGTGCCGCGTAGCACAGCGCGAAGCCCAGGCAGCCGACGGTCCACACCCACTCGCGCCCGATGCGGTCGGAGAGGTGGCCGAGCGCGATCTGGCCGGGGATGCCGGCCAGGCTCACGAACCCCAGCGCCCACGCGGCGTGGCCCGAGCTGAAGCCGATCTCGACGAGATACGTCGTCTGGTGGACCTGCACCGCGTACCAGGCGAAGAGCCCGGTGCCGTAGCCCAGCGCGATCCACCAGAAGCGGCTGGTCCGCATCGCGCGGCCCAGCGTCCAGTCGACGGCGGCCCAGGCGGCGTCCACGACGTTCGCCGGCCGGGCCGCCGCCGGGCTGTCGCGCGCCGAGCGGTCGCCGTCGGGCTCGAGCCCCAGGTCCTCGGGCCGGTGCCTCACCAGGAGATTGAGGGGCGCCAGCAGCCCCAGCACGAGCAGCCCCATCGTCCAGCAGGCGCTGCGCCAGCCGGCGCGGCCGATGATGCCCTGCAGCCACGGCAGCAGGATGATCGAGCCCACGCCGACGCCGGAGAACGCCACGCTGATCGCCAGGCCGCGCCGGCGCACGAACCAGTTGGGCAGGTACAGGGCCTGGCCGGTGTAAGCGAGGCAGACGCTGCCGCCGCCCACCAGCACGCCGAGGGTGGCGTAGAGATGCCACGGCCGGTGGATCAGCGGCGCCAGCAGCAGCCCGGCCGCCACCAGGCCCACGCCCATCTCCATGACGACGCGGGGGCCGCGCCGGTCCATCAGCCGGCCCAGGGCCGGGCTGAGGATCGCTGACACGAGGAAGCCGAACGAGAAGGCGCCGGCGATCACGCCGCGCTCCCAGCCGAACTCGTCGAGGATCGGCGGGAAGAACAGGGAGAACGCGGTGCGCGCGTTGACGCCGAGGGCCATCGTGACGAAGGCGACGGCCACGACGACCCAGCCGTAGAAGAAGGGCAGGCGCACGAGCCCGCTAGGCCGCCGCGGGAATCCGGTTCATCGGCGGCTCGCCGCGCGCCGCTCGCGCGATGTTCTCGGCGATGAGCTTCGCGCGCGCCTCCAGCATCCCTTCCGTCCAGCCCGAGACGTGCGGCGTCAGCAGGACGTTCGGCAGCTCGTGGAACGGCTGGTGCGCGGGCAGCATCGGGGCGGCCTCCGTCGGGTAACGGTACCAGACGTCGAGCGCCGCCGCCGCGATCCACCGCTCGGCCAGCGCGCGGTACAGCGCCGGCGCGTCGACGATCTCCGCGCGGGAGACGTTGACCAGCACCGCCGTCGGCTTCATCGCGCCGAGCTGCGCCGCTCCGATCAGTCCCCGCGTGGCGTCGGTCAGCGGCAGCGTGAGCACCAGGTAGTCGGAGCGGCGCAGCACCTCGTCGAGGATCTCGGGGCCGCCGAGGAGGTCGAGGTCGTCCGCCGCCGAGCGGCTGACGTCGCGGCGGATGGCCAGGGTCTCCATGTCGAAGGCGCGGGCGCGCCGGGCCACGCCCTGGCCGATGCGCCCGTAGCCGACGATCCCGAGCGTCTTG
>JBGPZN010000173.1:0-7152 GCA_041493815.1 Methylomirabilia bacterium | reverse complement strand
CTGCAGGCCTTCAACGATGAGGTGCTCGACCTCGATCACGCGACCTTCGCGCGCGAGTGCGCGATCGACATCCCCGGCGAGGAGACGGAGGCGCTCGGCAAGATCGCCAAGGAGTACAACGCCTTCGTCATCGCCCAGGCCAAGGCCCGGCATCCCGACCTCAAGGACCGCTACTTCAACGTGGGCTTCATCATCAATCCGCGCGGGCGCGTCATCTTGAAGCACTACAAAGTCTCGCCGCTGTTTCCGGTCGAGCACTCCGTGTGTCCTCACGATGTCTACGATTGGTGGATCGAGAAGTACGGCCGCAATCTCGATGCCTTTTGGCCCGTCGCCGACACGGAGATTGGACGCCTCGGCATCATGATGGCCAACGAGGGGTCCTACCCCGAGAACGCGCGGGCGCTGGCGCTCAACGGGGCCGAGGTCGTCTACCGCGCGTCCTACCCGCACCCCGCCACCGGCAACGAGATCTTCGAGATCCAGAGCCGGGCCCGGGCCCTCGACAACAACATGTACATCGTGGCGCCCAACATGGGCACCTACTACCTCTTCCCCGAGGAGACGACGCCGATCGACACCTTCGGGGGACGCTCCTTCGTCATCGACTACAAGGGCCGCATCGTCGGCCGCCAGGACTACGGGGCGGGCTCGACCTACGTGGGCGGCGTCATTGACATCGAGGCGCTCCGCGATCACCGCGCCCGGGCCCAGTGGGACAACTGGATGAAGGACCTGCGGACCGAGCTGTACCAGCTGCTCTACGAGAAGCCTATCTACCCCAAGAACCTCTACCTCAAGCGCGCGCCGATGAAGCACGCCGAGTACCGCGAGAAGGTCATCAAGCGGCAGATCCGGCTCATGCACGACCGCGGCATCTGGAAGAAACCGGAACGGTGACGACCGGCGCCCCCACCCTGCGCGTCAGCGAGGTGCGGCTGTTCGAGGGCGACGTACGGCTGCGGCTGCCGTTCCGATTCGGCGTCGTCACGCTGACCGAGGCGAGGCAGGCGTTCGTGCGCGCGCGCATCACGCTGCCCGATGGGCGCAGCGGCTGGGGGGCCGCCGCCGAGCTGCTGGCGCCGAAGTGGTTCGACAAGGATCCGGCGCTGAGCAACGAGGCCAACACCGAGCAGCTCCGCGAGTCGCTCCGGATCGCGCGCGGGCTGTATACCGAGGGCCGGCGGGATCGCACCGCGTTCCGACTCTTCGCCGACACCTACCACGGCCAGATCGCGCGCGGCCGCGAGCACGACCTCAACCCGCTGATCGCCGCCTACGGCCCCGCGCTGCTCGATCGCGCGGTCCTCGACGCGCTCTGCCGCCTGCACGCCGTGTCGTTCTACGACGCCGTGCGCGCCAACCTGGTGGGGCTGGCGCCGGCCGCGCTCGTCCCGGAGCTGGTCGGCTTCGACGTCGACGGCTTCCTCGCCGCGCTGCACCCGGCCGACAGCCTGCACGCGCGCCACACGGTCGGCCTGGTCGATCCGATCACCGCCGCCGATCAGCCGGCCGGCGCCCGGGTGGCCGACGGACTGCCGGAGACACTGGAAGAGGTGGTCGCGGCGTACGGCCACACCCACTTCAAGCTCAAGGTCGGCGGCGACGTGACGGCCGACCTCGCGCGCCTCGGCGCGATCGCCGGCGTGCTCGACCGCCTGCCCGAGCCCTACCACGTCACGCTCGACGGCAACGAGCAGTACGAGACCGTCGAGGCGGTGCTCGAGCTGTGGCGGGCGCTGGAGCGCACACCGGCGCTGGGCCGGCTGACGGACGCGATCCTGTTCGTCGAGCAGCCGATCGCGCGCCGCATGGCGCTGTCGCGCGACCTCGGCGCGCTCGGCGCCGCCCGCTCGGTGATCATCGACGAGTCCGACGCCGACCTCGACGCCTTTCCGCAGGCGCGCGCCCGAGGCTATCGCGGCGTGTCGAGCAAGTCCTGCAAGGGCTTTTACAAATCGTTGATCAACGCCGCCCGCTGCGCCCTGTGGAACCGCGAGGCCGGGTGCGCGGTGTTCTTCATGTCGGCCGAGGACCTCACCACCCAGCCCGGGCTGGCGCTGCAGCAGGACCTCGCGCTCGTCTCCCTGCTCGGCCTCGGCCACGTCGAGCGCAATGGGCATCACTACGTCCGCGGGCTGGCCGCGCTCTCGGCCGGCGAGCAGGCGGGGTGGCTCGCCGCGCATCCCGATCTCTACGTGCGCGACGGCGACCTGGCGCGCCTGCGCATCACGCACGGCCGTCTGGCGATCGGCTCGCTCGCGGGGCCGGGCTTCGCGGCCGGCGCCGAGCCCGACTGGGCGTCGCTGCGCGAGATGTCCTGACCGCGATCACGGCTTGCGGGCGCCGAGGAGGCGGATGAGGAGGACGAGGAGCACCGCGCCGCCGACCACGAACCAGATCGACCCCTTCGGGAACCGGTAGGCTTCCACCAGCGCCACGCCGAAGCCGGCGGCGATCACCACGCCGCCGGCGAGCGTCGGCGCCCATCGCGGGCGCCGGCGCTTCACCGGAACATCTCCGCGAGCTCGGCGATCACGACCGCCACCTCGTCGGGCACCCCGGCCGTCAGCGTGACTGCCCGCGGGCGCGCGCCGGACCACCACGGCTGCCAGGCGAGGTGGCGCGCGTCGAAGAGGACGAGCGCGGGCACGCCGAGCGCGGCGGCCAGGTGGCTCACGCCCGAGTCGTTGCCGAGGTAGGCGTGCGCGCGGGCGAGCACGCCGGCGAGGGCGGGCAGCGTGGGCTCGACGAGCCACACGGCGCCGGCGCCGATGTGGCGGCGGAGCGCGGCGGCGGCTTCCGCATCGGCCGGCCCCTGGTGGACAAGGACGTTCAGGCGCCGGTGCGCCGCGAGCGTCACGATGGCGCGCGCGAAGGCTTCGGCCGGCCAGCGCTTGGCCGCGCTGCCGGCGCCTGGATGGACGACAAGCCACGGCGGCGGGCCGTCCGCGCCCGCGGAGGCCATCGTCTCGGCGCCGAGCTCGCGCACGGAGTCCGGGACCGGGACCGGCGAGCACCACTCACCGGCCCCGGCCCCGACGCTGTCCAGCAAATGCTTCCACACGGGTCCGCCGTTGCCGGCCGGCGTCGCCACCACGGCGCCGGGAACGAGTGCCGTCAGCCGGCGGACGAACCCGGGATCGCGGGCGCCGAACCAGCAGACGACGCGCGCGAGCGGCGGCAGGCGTGGCGATCGGCCCGCATCGTCCACGAACAGTGTGTCGAGGCCGAGCGAGTCGAAGGCGACGTGGCGATCGACCACGCCCAGCGCCTCGAGCAGCGCGCCGATCCGAGGCTGGGCCGCGAGCACGACCATCCCGCCCACCGCCCGCAGCGCCCGCAGCGCGGGAATCGCGAGCAGCACGTCACCCAGCGCGCCCGGATGGATCGCGAGCGTCGGCGACGCGCCCGGTGTCACGCAGCGGAACTGGCTCTCCACCGATCGCGGTCAGCGGCCGAAGAGCGCGAGCGCGGCGTCGTGCAGGTGGCCGTTGGTCGCGAACGCGGTGCCGCTCTGGATCGTCGGCACACCGGCGAAGTCGGTGAAGCGGCCGCCCGCTTCCTCGACGATGACCTTGCACGGCGCCAGGTCCCACGCCTTGAGGTCGGTCTCGACGTAGATCTCGGCCTTGCCCTCGGCCACGAGCGCGTAGCCGAGGTAGTCGCCGAAGCCGCGCTGGCGGCCGGTGGCATCGACCAAGCGCACGAAGCCGTCCCAGCAGCCGGCCTCGCGCAGGAGCTTGAGCCCGGCGTGCAGCAGCGTGGCCTCGCCCAGGTCGGCGATCGCCGAGACCCGCACGCGCTCGCCGTCGCGCCAGGCGCCGCCGCCGCGGCGCGCCGCCAGCAGCTCGCCGGTGACCGGGTTGTAGATGACGCCGACCGTGACCTCGCCGTGCTCTTCGAGCGCGATGAGGGTCGCCCACAGGGGGATGTGACGGATGAAGTTCTTGGTGCCGTCGATCGGGTCGATGATCCAGCGCCGCTGCTGATCGCCCACGGCGCCGAACTCCTCGCCCAGGAAGCCGCAGTCGACCATCGCGCGGCCGAGCACCTCGCGGATCGCCTGCTCGGCGCCGCGGTCCGCCTGCGTCACCGGGGTGGCGTCGGCCTTGAGCGTGACGTCGAAGCCCGTCCGGTAGTACTTGAGCGCGACCTCGCCGGCGGCGCGCGCCGCCTCGACCGCGGCGGCCAGCGCCCGATCCAGCTCGGCTGGGGTCACGTGGTCTCCTCGCCGGGGAACGGCTCGCCGCGCTCGGCCAGCACCTTGCCGTAGACCTCCAGCGCGTCGACCACGACCGGCATGCCGCCGTACGTGACCTGCTGGAAGATCACCTCGGCGACCTGCTGGCGGGTGGCGCCGACGTTGAGCGCGGCGTGGATGTGGACGCGCAGCTCCTTGGGACGGTGCAGCACGGTGAGCGAGGCCACCGCGCACAGCTCGCGCTGGGCCTGCGAGATGACCTCGCGGCTGTAGAGCACGCCCGTGAAGAAGAGCGAGAGATCGCGGGCCAGCGCCTTGTCGAAGCGCTTCCAGTGCTCGAACCCGACCTCGTTGCGCACGCCCTTGAACAGCGCCGCGCTCGTGCGCTTCGTCCGCTCCCGCACCGTGGCGTCGTCGATCAATCCCATGATGGTCCTTTCGGCTGCGCGGATCGTCACCCGGCTGAGATCATCGCACAGGAGGGTCCGTGATAGGCTGACCGCCATGCTCAATCCGCACATCTTCCGGGCGTACGACGTGCGCGGGCGCGTCGGCGACGACATCAACCCCGAGGTCTTCCGCCAGGTCGGCCGCGCCTATGCCACGCTCATCCGCGACAACGGCGGCCGGACCGTCGCCATCGGCCAGGACAACCGCGAGTCCTCGGCCGGGCTCAAGGCGGCGTTCACCGAGGGCGTGCGAGCGGCCGGCGTGAACGTGATCGACCTGGGCGAGGTCACGACGCCGATGCTGTACTTCGCCACCGCGCACTGGGGCCTCGACGGCGGCGCCAACATCACCGGCAGCCACAATCCGGTCGACTACAACGGCGTGAAGATGGTCCACCCGGGCGCCGCCCCGCTCAGCGAGGACGAGATCCAGATGCTGCGCCGGCGGATCGAGTCGGGCGACCTCGCGAGCGGCGGCGGTACGGTGACGGCGCGCAGCCCCCGCGACGACTACTTCGCCACCCTGACGGGCCTGGTTCACCCGGCCCGGCGGCTCCGCGTGGTGGCCGACGCCGGCAACGGCGTGGCGGGCCTCTACGGGCCCGAACTGCTCCGGCGCATCGGCTGCGACGTGGTCGAGCTGTACTGCGAGTCGGACGGGCGCTTCCCCAACCACCTGCCCGACCCCGAGGACCCCGCCAACGTCGTCGACCTGCAGGCGAAGGTCGTCGAGGTCGGCGCCGATCTCGGGCTGGCCTGGGACGGCGACGCCGACCGTGTCGGCGTGATCGACGAGCGCGGCCACCGGCACGAGGCCGATCTCGTCCTGGCCCTGTTCGCCCGCGATCTGCTGCAGCGACACCCCGGCGCCAAGATCGTCTTCGACGTGAAGTGCTCGCAGTCGCTCATCGACGACATCACGCGCCACGGGGGGGTGCCGGTGATGTGGAAGACCGGCCACTCGCACCTCAAGCGCAAGATGCGCGACGACAAGATCCTGCTCGGCGGCGAGGTCAGCGGCCACATGTTCTTCGGCGAGGGCTACTACGGCGTCGACGACGGCCTGCTGGCGGCCTGCAAGATCGTGGACATCATCGCACGGGAGCCGGGACCGGCCTCGCGTCTCTTCGACTCGATCGAGCACCTGCACGCCACGCCCGAGCTCAAGGCGCTCTGTCCCGACGACAAGAAGTTCGCGCTCATCGCCGAGCTGGCGCGCGACCTCAAGCAGCGCTACCAGACGATCGACATCGACGGGGCGCGCGTGCTGTTTCCTGACGGGGGGTGGGGGCTCGTGCGTGCCTCGAACACGAATCCCTACCTCACGCTGCGGTTCGAGGGGCGCAGCGAGGCCCAGATCGACGCCATGAAGCGCGTCATCTACGACGCGCTCCGCCGCTACCCCTTCGTCACGCTGCCGGAATAGGGTCCCCTCACCGGGTCAGGACGCGCTCGATCTCGTCGAGATGCTCTTTCCGATGGACGGCGCGTGAGAGGTTGAGCGGACTTCCTGCTGCGGCGTTCTTCGCCACGAGCTCCTCGGGCAGTGCGGCAACCCGTCGATCGACAGCTTCCGCGATGGTCACGGCCACTTCGGCGGCCTTGCGTGGCGACAACGCGAGCAGCAAGGGCTTTCCGGCGTCATTGATCCAATCGACGTCGTCCTCGCGCTCGAGAGGCGGCGGCACCCCGCGTTCCCACGCCTCGATGAGAGTCAAGATCCGCTGATCCCAGAACGCAAGGTGACCGAGGACCGCGGCCACCGTCCAGCCCGCGGGCATCGCCCCCGCAAGATCGGCGTCGCTGGACCTGGTGACGAGCGCCCTCAGGCGCGCGCGCTCGATGTCGTTCTTCGCCACGTAGCTCCGATCGACGGCCATCAGTTCACCTCCATCGGTCGATGATCGCGTGAGGCTCTCGTCAGCCGCCTTACCACAGGTTCCTCACCACGTCCGAGCACTCTACTACGTGCCGGCGCCGTCGAGCAACAGGCCGACGGCGCCGAGGACGCTCTGAGCGGTCCGGCAATCGCGGGGGGGCCAGCAGCGGCCGGGGTCCATCAACACGGCGTGGAGGCCGGCGGCGCGGGCGCCGAGGATGTCGATGGAGTAGAGGTCGCCGATGTAGGCGGCTTGCTCGGGGCGAAGCTGGGCGCGCTCGAGGGCGATGTGGAAGATGCGGGGGTCGGGCTTTTCGACGCCGACCTTCGAGGAGTCGATGACGAAGTCGAGGTGGCACCCGAGACCGAGGGTGTCGAGGATCTCGGCGATGGTGCCGTTGGAGTTCGAAATCACGGCGGTGGCGAGGCCGGACCGGCGGGCCAGCGCCAGAGCGGCTTCGGCGTCGGGCTCGAGGACCGTCCACAGGCCGTTCGGAAGATTGTAGGTGCGGCGCCACGCGGTGAGCGCGGCGACGGTGGCGGCACTGCGCACGCCGAGCTCGTCGAGCAAGAAAACGAGATAGCGGTCGCCCGTGCTGGGATGCTCGGTGGAGGCGCTG
>JBGPZN010000455.1:0-3175 GCA_041493815.1 Methylomirabilia bacterium | reverse complement strand
TCCTCGGGGAGCGGACGGAAGACGATCTCGCTGCGGGACCCGGCCAGACGGATGATGCGCTTGGCCAGCTCCAGGAGCGTCAGCTCCTGGGGATTGCCGATGTTGATCGGATCGCTGCCACCCCGCTCCATGAGCTTCCAGAGGCCGTCCACCAGATCCGAGACGTACTGGAACGAGCGCGTCTGCGAGCCGTCGCCGAACACGGTGAGCGGGGAGCCGGCCAGCGCCTGCGTCATGAAGGCGGGGATCGCCCGGCCGTCCTTCAGCCGCATGCGGGGGCCGTGCGTGTTGAAGATCCGCACGATCCGCGTATTGACGCGGTGCACGCGGTGGTAGGCCATCGTGATGGCCTCGCCGAAGCGCTTGGCCTCGTCGTACACGCCACGGGGGCCGACCGGGTTCACGTTGCCCCAGTAGTCCTCACGCTGCGGGTGCACGAGCGGATCGCCGTAGACCTCCGACGTCGAGGCGAGCAGGAAGCCGGCGCCCTTGGCCTTGGCCAGGCCCAGCGCGTTGTGGGTGCCGAGCGCGCCGACCTTCAGCGTCTGGATGGGCAGCTCCAGGTAGTCCACCGGCGAGGCGGGGCTGGCAAAGTGCAGGACCCAGTCGACGGGGCCGTCGACGTGAATGTACTCGGTGACGTTGCGCTTCACGAAGCCGAACCGCGGGGCCTTCCACAACGACTGCAGATTGTCGGGCGAGCCCGTGATGAAGTTGTCCAACCCGACGACGTCGCAGTCGCGGGCGAGGAGCGACTCGCACAGGTGGGATCCGATGAATCCGGCCGCCCCGGTGACCACTACCCGCATCGCGCGCTCCGGCTCATGTCCCGCCGCGCCGGGTCAGGGCTGGATCGGCAGGACGGGCTTGCGACCGATCGAATGGTACTCGAAGCCGAGACGGCGCATCCGCTCCGGCTCCCAGACGTTGCGGCCGTCGAACACCACCGGGCGTCGCATCGCCGCGCGCAGGCGCTCGAGGTTCAGGAACTTGAACTCGTTCCACTCGGTGACCAGCACCACCGCGTCCGCCCCGGCGGCCGCCTCGTAGGGCGACTCGCAGTAGACGACCTCGGCGGGCAGCATCCGGCGGGCGGACGGCATCGCCACCGGATCGTAGGTGCGCACCGAGGCGCCCAGCTCCAGCAGCCGCTCGATGACCTCCACGGACTTGGCCTCGCGCATGTCGTCGGTGTTGGGCTTGAACGCCAGCCCCAGCACGGCGATGGCCCGGCCCTCCAGCGGATCCAGCGCCTTGGCCATGAGATCGACGAAGTGCGCGGCCCGCTCGCGGTTGATCTCGACCACCGCGCGCAGCAGCGCGAAGTCGTAGCCCAGCGCGGAGGCCGTGTGCACGAGGGAGTCGGTGTCCTTGGGGAAGCACGAGCCGCCGTAGCCCAGCCCGGCCGACAGGAACGCCGCGCCGATGCGCGCGTCGAGGCCCATGCCCTTCATCACCTGGCTGACGTCGGCGCCGGCCAGCTCGCAGACGTTGGCGATGGCGTTGATGAACGAGATCTTGGTCGACAGAAACGCGTTGGACGCGTACTTGATCATCTCGGCCGACGGCACGTCGGTGATGATCATGGGCCGCTCGAGGGGGGCGTACAGCTCGAGCAGGGACATCGCGACCTGCTGGGTCGGGGCCCCGATGACGATCCGGTCCGGCCGCAGCGTGTCCTCGATGGCCGAGCCCTCGCGCAGGAACTCGGGGTTGGACACGACGTCGAAGGCGATGGGCCGGGCCTGGTGCCGCTCGATGACCTCGCGCACGAACTCGCCGGTGCCGACGGGGACGGTCGACTTGTTGACGACGACCGTGTAGCGCTCCATCGCCTGGGCGATCCCGCACGCCACGTCCTCGACCGCGCTGAGATCAGTCTGCCCGTCGGGCTTGGGGGGCGTGCCGACCGTGATGAAGACGATCACGGAGCGCCGGACGGCCCCCGTGAGGTCGGTGGTGAAGGCAAGCCGGTGGTCGGCGGTGTTGCGGGCGACCATCTCCTCCAGGCCGGGCTCGTAGATCGGCATGCGGCCGGCGCTGAGGTCGGCGACCTTCCTCGGATCGTTGTCGACGCAGACGACGTCATTGCCGAGATCGGCGAAGACCGCCCCCGTGACCAGGCCAACGTATCCGGTGCCGACGACGCAGATGTTCACGGCAAGCGCTTCATCATAGCAGGCGCCGACGGCCGGCCGAGTGAAAAACGGGATCGCTCATGCGGGCTCGTCGGCTTCGGCGGCGACCCAGCGGAAGAACACGATCGTGAACGCGGCGAGCGGGATGAGGCCCGACGGCACCCACATGATCACGCCACCCAGCCGCTGATCGGCGAGCGGCGTGAGATCCACGATCCGCGGCGCCGCCTCGTAGAAGGGGTAGAGCACGCGCTCGGCCCCGGTGATCATCGCCGCCACCACGGTCATCGGCATGCCGAACACGAACAGGTAGAGCAGCTGCGCCGCGTAGGGCAGGGGCGGCGCCAGCCGCGACGGCGACACGATCGGCCACCAGCCGAGGATCGCGGCGCCCAGCAGCGCCACGTGTTCGACCACGTGCCAGCCGTGGATCTCCAGCGCGGTGTTGTAGGGGCCCGGCAGATGCCAGCCGACCACCGCCACCGCGTACGCGGTGAAGGCCGGCAACGGCCGGGTCAGGATCCGTACGACGGCGCCGGGGGCGCGACGGGCCAGGCAGGGCCGCAGCAGCGCGTCGAGCATGAAGCCCGGCACGCCGGTCAGCAGCAGCGGCGGCACCACCAGCGTCAGCACGAGGTGCTGCACCATGTGGGCGCTGAACAGGTACCAGTCGCTCAGGTCGTGCAGCGGTCCGTTGAGGGCGAGCAGGAGCGCCAGCAGGCCGCCGGCGAAGCGCACGGCCTGGCCCGGCCGCGGTCGCGTGCCGCGCGCGTGCCAGGCCCAGGCCCAGGCCGCGGCGACGACACCGCAGGCGAGGACGACCTCGGGATGGATCGAGCCGGTGGTCCAGGAGAACGGCGGCGCCGCCGCCACCGCGTCAGTGTCCGAAGACGAGAAAGGCGCCGGTCAGCGTCATGAGCGCCACCGCCAGGCCCGTGGCCAGGAGCAGGGGGCCCACGAACACGGCCGCCAGCGGGCGCGGGTCGTAGCGCAGGTGCATGAAGAACATCACCACCAGCGCGAACTTCGCCGCCGAC
>JBGPZN010000316.1:0-4378 GCA_041493815.1 Methylomirabilia bacterium | reverse complement strand
GTTGCCCGCGCGCGTGCAGCACCGCCAGGCGTGCGGAGGTGCCGGTCCCGCAAGGGCTGCGGTCGATCCGGCTCGGCGCGACGATGACGGCGTTTCGGCTCACCGTCCCCGGGCCCGCGAAGGGCATCGCGAACTCGGTGAAGGTCACGCCGTGGATGTCCGGATTCTCCGGATGGCGCACGTCGAGCTGCCGGGCGGCGGCGGCCGTGATCCGGTTGCCGAGGGCGACCAGGTCCCGCGCCTCCTTCGGCTCCACCGCGAAGCCGAGTGACGGCGCATCGACGATCGCGAAGAAGGCGCCGCCGTAGGCTACGTCGACCGGGATCGGGCCCAGGCCTTCGACGTCGATCATGACGCCGAGATGCGTCGCGAAGCACGGGACGTTCGTGAACTGCACGCGCTCCACCTTCCCATCCCGGCAGCGCGCCTCGACGGGCACCGGGCCCGCCGGCGTGTCCAGCGTGAGCGTCGTCACCGGCTCGCGCATCGGCAGCATGCCCGTCTCGAGGAGGACGGTGACGGTGCTGATGGTGTTCGAGCCGGACATCGGCGGATAGTCGGTGGCCTCCATGATGATCATGCCGACGTCGCAGTCGGGCCGGGTGGGCGGCGTCACGAGATTCACGCAGAGCGTGGGCTTCCCCCGTGGCTCGAGCAGGAGCCAGCGTCGCAGCTCGTCGCCGTGCGTCTCGAGATAGCGCTTCTTCTCGAACATGGTCGCGCCCGGCGGTGGCAGCACGCCGCCGACGATCACGTGGTTGTCCTCGCCGCCGACGTGGCAGCCGATCACCGTGACCGTGCGCTCCCATCTCACGGCTCGATCCTTTCCGCCGGGCCGGCCCCATAGGTCGGGGCGCCGTCGATGAGCCAGTCCTCGCCATCGATTCCGATCGCTGTCATTCTCGGGGGCACGCGCATGGTATCGACGGCTTGGGGGCGGGTCAACGTCGAGCCGTTGACGTTTGGCGCTTGCCAGCCAATACTCGGCACAACCGGACCAACAAAGGAGATTGGCGATGAACCGCAGAATCGCGTGGTCGATGCTGGCGTCAGTGGCGCTGCTGTCGCTCGGCGGGAGCGCCAAGGCGCAAGCCCAACAGGCCGAGATGACGTTTTTCACCACCAGCGGGGGCTCCGGAAAGGGCGGAGACCTCGGCGGCCTCTCCGGCGCGGACCAGCGCTGCCAGCACCTCGCGCAGGCGTCCGGCGCGGGCGGCAAGACCTGGCGGGCCTATCTGAGCACACAGGGCGCCGGCGCCGTCAACGCCCGCGACCGCATCGGCTCCGGCCCCTGGCAGAACGCCAAGGGTGCGGTTATCGCGAAGGACGTGGCCGAGCTGCACGGCAAGAACAACAACATCACCAAGCAGACGGCTTTGACTGAGAAGGGTGACGCGGTCAACGGGCGCGGCGACACGCCGAACACGCACGACGTCCTGACCGGCTCCCAGCCGGATGGCACCGCATTCCCCGCCGGCGAGGATCGGACCTGCGGCAACTGGACGAAGAGTGGCCAGGGGGCAGCGATGGTCGGCCATCACGACCGGCAGGGCTTGCGCGACGACGACGCGTCGAAGTCCTGGAACTCGTCGCACGCGTCACGCGGACCGGATGGCGGCTGCAGTCAGAACGATCTGAAGAGCACGGGCGGCAACGGCCTCTTCTACTGCTTCGCCACGAAGTAGCCCGACGAGAACGACGCGCGCAGCATCCGGTCAATCCGCCATGAACACGCCATCGAAGCCGCGGGTGGCTCTCATCGGCACCGGCGGGACGATCTCCTCGATCGGCCGGGGGAGCCTCGACATCTGGGAGTACATGGACACGAGCCGCAAGGCGGAACCCGACGAGCTCCTGGTGCGGTTCCCGGAGGTCGCCGAGGCCGCGGAGATCGTCCCGGTCCGCTTTCGCGCCGTGGGCAGCACGGCCATCGGGCCGGCCGACTGGCTCGCGCTCGACGCGGCGGTGCACGACGCCGTCTCGCGCGAGGCGCCGCTCGACGGGGTCGTGATCACGCACGGCACGGCGACGCTCGAGGAAACCGCGTACTTCCTGAACCTCACGCTGAAGGTCAACGCGCCCGTGGTGGTGGTGGGTGCGCAGCGGCCGGCCACGGGCCTCAGCTCGGACGCGGCGATGAACCTCCTGAACGCGGTGCGTGTCGCGGGAGCGTCCGAGGCGTGCGGCCTCGGGGTGCTCGTCCTGCTCAACGACGAGATCCAGGCCGCGCGTGAGGTGACCAAGGCATCGACGCTCCGGCTCGAGACCTTCCGCAGCCCGGACCTCGGGATGCTCGGCTACGCGGACCCGGATGGCCGCGTCGCCATCTACCGGCGGCCGGCGCGGCGCCACGCACCGGGAACGGAGTTCGACGTGCGCGGCCGCACCGACCTTCCGCGGGTGGACATCGCGGCGTCGTACGCCGGTGCCGACGGCGCGGCCATCCAGGCCTTCGTCGCCGCCGGCGCCCGGGCGATCGTCTCGGCGTCGCTGCCGCCCGGCGTGACGACGCCGGCCGAGACGGACGCGCTCGTGGAGGCGCGACGGCGCGGCGTCCTGATCGTGCTCTCGAGCCGCGCGGGCAGTGGACGCGTCCTCCCCCGCACGCTGCTGCGCGAGCGCGGCTTCGTCGTCGCCGACAACCTCAATCCCCAGAAGGCGCGCGTGCTCGCCATGCTGGCCCTCACGCGCACCGACGAACCGGCCGAGGTCCAGCGCATGTTCGATTTGTATTGAACGGAGAGACCCGATGCTCGATCTCGTGATTCGTGGTGGGCAGGTCGTGACTCCTCAGGGCGTGGGCGCCTGGGACGTCGGGGTCGAGGGCGAGCGCATCGTCGCCGTCGCGACGCCCGGCACGCTGCCGCGCGACGTCGGCCGCGTCGTCGACGCCGCCGGCAAGCTCGTCATCCCCGGTGGCATCGACCCGCACGTGCACACCCACTGGCCCATCCCGGCGCTCGGTGGCGGACAGACGACGAGCGCGCCGCCCGAGCAGGTCAGCCGCGCCGCCATCTGCGGCGGCACTACCACGCTCGTCGACTTCGCCGTCTGGGAGCCGGGGATGACGATCGCCCGGGCGATCGAGGACAAGCAGGCGGTCTGGCGCCAGGGCTTCACGGACTACGGCCTGCACGTGATGCTGCAGGGCGCGGTCCCGCCCGACGTCATCGACCAGATCCCGGAGGCGATCCAGGCGGGCTTCCCGAGCATCAAGATCTTCACCACCGACGTGCGGCCCATCGGCAAGGGCCGGATGATCCGTCTCGGCCATCTGTGGGCCATCATGGAGACGGCGGCCAGGCACGGCGGCGTGCTGGCGATCCACGCCGAGGACGACGACCTCGTCATGTACATGTACGAGCGCCTCGAGCGCGAGGGCCGCACCGACATCCAGCACATGCCGCTCGTCCACAGCGCCATGTCCGAGGACATCTCGTTCCGTCGCGTGCTGCGCCTGGCGCGCTACGTCGAGGGCGCCGCGGTGTACTTCGTGCACGTGAGCGCCGGGGCGGGCGTGGAGGCCATCGCGGAGGCGCGCGGCGAGGGCCGGGCCATCTACGGCGAGACCCTGCACCACTACGCGACCTTCACGGCGGACGCCTACCTCCGGCCCGACGGCGTCCTCTATCACACGTACCCCTCGCTCAAGCACGAGGAAGACCGCCAGCGCCTCTGGAGCGGGCTCAAGAGCGGCACGCTCAGCACCGTCGCCACCGACGAGCTGTGCACGCCGCGCGCGATCAAGGTCCGCAGCCGCCACGTCGCCGACGCCACCGGCGGCCACGTCGGCGTGGAGACACGCCTGCCCATCATCTACACCGAGGGCGTGTCGAAGCGCGGGATGTCGCTCGAGCGCTTCGTCGCCGTCACCTCGACGAACGCGGCGAAGGTCCTCGGCCTCTATCCGAGCAAGGGTGTGCTCGCCCCGGGCAGCGACGCCGACGTCGTCGTCTTCGACCCCGCCGTCCGGCGCACGCTTCGCTCCGAGGATCTCCACGGCTCCGACTACAGCGCCTGGGACGGTTGGGAGGTGCACGGCTGGCCGGCCGTGGTGATCCTGCGCGGCAAGATCGTCGTCGACAACGGCAAGCTCAGCGGTCAGGCCGGCGACGGCCGCCACGCGCCTGGCAAGATCGCTGCCGCTATCCAGGACGGCCCCGCCGTGTGAAGTCGGGCGGGCGCGTTGGTCGGCCGGAGCTATCGCCGCCGGGCCACCTCCGCGGCGCCGGCCTCGTAGAGGTAGCAGGCAACCTCGTGCGTGGCGCCGACCGGCCGCAGCGGCGGCGGCGCGTCCCCGCAGCGCGGCATCGCGAACGCGCACCGTGTGCGGAAACGGCAGCCGGAGGGCGGATCGATCGCGTTCGGCGGATCGCCG
>JBGPZN010000076.1:0-10529 GCA_041493815.1 Methylomirabilia bacterium | reverse complement strand
CGTCCCATGGCGACTGCCCCTTGCCATGGATCCTCCGCACAGCGGCCGCAAAAGACGCACCGTGCAAGATCGAGGGCAACGTGACGACGTCCGCCGTCGAGACGCTCGGAGAGCGCACCGGTGGGGCAGACGTCGGCAGGGGGCAGGCCGCCGCCGGGGCGAAGCACGGGCGCTCCACGGAAGCGGTCGGGCGGCACGCTCGGCTCCGCGGGGTACCGGGTCGTGACCACCCCAGTGCGAAGCGCGTTCAGTACGATTCGCAGCACGTCAGCGATCCGTGCACGAGTAGCAGAGCTCGAAGCTCTTGTTGACGAGCGGGAAATCCGGGACGATCGCCGTCTCGGCGGCCAGGGCCACGGCGGGCCAGTTGTGATAGCTCGGCGACCGCAGATGGTATCGGTCCACGCGCCCACCGGCGTCGGTGCGCAGCCAGTGGATCGCCTCGCCTCGCGCCGACTCGATGGCCGAGATTCCGATCCGTCCACCTGGCAGCGGCTCGGCGAGGGCGACCCGCAACGGCCCCGGCTCGAGCCGCCGGACGAGCTCGCCGACGAGCCGGATCGATTCACGAGCCTCCAGGGCCCGCACCGTCAGGCGGGCCATCGTGTCGCCCTCCGAGACGATCACGGCGCGCAGGTCGGGCGGCTCGGGACCCGCGAACGCGCCGTGGGGATGGTCGCGCCGCGCGTCGCGGTCCACGCCGCTCGCACGGGCCGCCACTCCGGCGACGGCGAGGTCCAGCGCCGCCTGGTGCTGGAGCACACCGGTGTCGTCGAGCCGATCGACGACCGACGGGTTGGCTTCGATGCGGCCCATCAGGCTGTCGAGCCCGGCGAGCGTGGCCTGGAGCGTGACGGCGAGGGCGCCGAGCAGGTCGTCCGGGAGATCGAGGCGCGCACCGCCCGGGATCACCAGGCCCCGCAGGAAGCGATTGCCGGCGAGCCGCTCGTTCATCTGCTGGAGACCCTCCTTCAAGCGCATTCCGGTGGCGGCGCCATAGTGGAACGAGGCGCCGGCGCAGATGTTACCGACGTCGCCGACGTGGTTGTAGAGCCGCTCCAGCTCGAGCGCGATGCTCCGGATGAGCCGGGCCCGCGGCGGGGCGGCGACGCCGGCAATCTGCTCCAGCGCCTCGCAGTAGCCGAGGCCGTGCGCGAGCGAGCAGACTCCGCAGATGCGCTCGGCGACGTAGAAGGCGTCGAGCGGCGCGAGCCCCTCCATCCGCTTCTCCAGCCCGCGATGCGTGTAGAACAGGCGCGCGTCGAGATGAAGCACGCTCTCGCCGACCGAGGTGAAGCGGAAGTGGCCCGGCTCGATGATCCCCGCGTGGATCGGACCGACCGGGATCTCGAAGACACCCTCGCCCTCGGCGACGAGGTGCGGGAACTCGTCGGCGGGCTCGACCGCAACGCGTCGCGACCCGTCGAAGGCCTTGCGCAGCGGGAAGACGCCCCGGGGCCACCCGTCGTGGACCACGAGCGGGCGGGGATCGGGGTGGCCGACGGGAACGATTCCGAAGAGGTCCCGCATCTCGCGCTCGTGCCAGTTGGCGGCCGGCACCGCCGTCGTGAGGGAGGGCACCTGCGGGCGCGCCGCGTCCACGGAGACGAGCAGCGTCACGAACCGATCCCCACCGCCGGGGGCGGTGGGCTCGAAGACGTAGCGCACCTTGAGATCGCCGTCCGGTGTCGCCGTCTCGTCGGTCGCCACGACCGTGGCCAGGGCCATCGAGCGCGGTCCAACGAGCACGGCGGCCGCCGCCGGGAGATCGCCGGCGCGACCGAGGCGCACCGTGAGGTCCGATGGGCGTGGCCCGGCGTCCGCGTCGACCGAGCCGCCTGCACACGCCCGCAGCGCGTCCATGAGGACCGGGTCAGCCGGCAACGACGATCTCCGTGGCGCGGCGGAGCATCCCGTCGAAGCTCGCGGGAAGGACGAGGCCGAGCAGGACCATGATCGCCGCGAGCAGCATCATCCCGAGCAGCGGGGACCAGGCCTCGGGCTCCCGGCCCGCCGACGCCGTCGGCTTGCCGTAGGCCATCGCGCCGACGTGGTGGAGGAGGCCGGCGAGGATGACGACGACCATCGCGAGGAAGATCGCGATCGCCACCCAGTGACGCTGCCCGATGCCGGCGCGCAGCACCATGAGCTCGCTCACGAAGATCGAGAACGGGGGCAGCCCGGCGAGCGACAGCGCCGCGAGCATGAGGAGGGTCGCGGTGATCGGCGCCACACCGAGCAGGCCCCGGATGGCCCGCATGTCGCGCGTGCCGTAGCGAGCGATGGCGGTGCCGGCGGCGAAGAACGCCAGCGCCTTGGTGACGCCGTGGTTCACCACGTGCAGCAGTGCGCCGTAGGTGCCGACGGTGCCGCCGAAGCCGAGGCCGAGCGCCACGATGCCGACGTGCTCGACGCTGTGGTAGCCGAGGAGGCGCTTGACGTCGTGCTGCGCCAGGATGAACGGGGTCGCCACCACGACCGAGGTGAGGCCGAAGACGAGCAGCACCTCTGCCGGGAACGCCGGGCCGCACGCGGCGGCGGCGATCGTCTGGAACCGGATGATCCCGAGGAGCGCGCACTTGATGAGGACGCCCGAGAGCAGGGCCGACACCGGCGTGGGCGCCTGACTATGGGCGTCGGGCAGCCACAGGTGCATGGGCGCGAGACCCGCCTTGGTGCCGTAGCCGACCATCACGAAGATGAAGCCGATCCGGACGATACCGGGGTCGAGCGTGGCAGCGACCGGCATGATCGCCGACCAGCTCATCGCGCCCGCGCCCGCCTGGGCGGCGGCGGCGTAGACGAGCACCGTACCGAAAAGGCCGAAGGAGATCCCGATGGTCGTCACGATGATGTACTTCCAGGCCGCCTCCAGGCCGTGCTGATGGCCGTGGTAGCCGACGAGGATGGCCGAGGTGATCGTCGTCCCCTCCATCGCGATCCACAGGACGCCGAGGTTGTCGGCGAGGACCGTCACGACCATCGTCGCGACGAAGGCGTGCACGAGCGCGAAGTAGGACCGCAGGGACTCGGCCCTCATGTTGCCCACCGCCACCGCCTGCCTGAGCCAGCCCACCGTGTAGATGGAGACGGCGAGCGTGAGGACGACGAGGAGGAGGAGGAAGACGAGCCCGAGGTCGTCCGCGCGGAGGACGCCGAGCCTGCGGGGGCCGCCCGCCGCCACCTCGCGGACGAGGACGAGCGTGAGCACGAACAGGATCGCCGAGCCCCCGACGTCGATGGTCGAGAGGAGGCGGCGGTCGCGCGTCGTGAACATGAGCAGCGCCGTGACGGTCGGGACGACCGGAAGGACCCACAGGAGCGTTTCAGCCACCGGTCATCCCCGCAGCTCGGCGAGGTCGGCGATGTCGGCGTCCACCGTCGAGCGGACCCGGAGCACCATGATCGCCATGACGAGCGCGGCGAGGATGACGTCGAGGATCACGCCGATCTCGATGATGAGCGGCATGCCCTGCGTCACTGCCATCGCCGTGAAGAAGATCCCGTTCTCCGACGCGAAGAGGCCCACCATCTGGGTCAGCGCCGTCTTGCGGGTCGCCATGACCAGCACCCCGAGCAGGGTGAGCGCGATGCCGACCGGGAGCGCGTTGCCGGTGATCGCCGGCTGGACGGAGCCGAGTGAGGCGCTCAGGTGGAACGACATCACGACGACCACCACGGCGAGCGCCAGCGTCGCGGCGACGGGGATGACCGGCTCCACCTCGCGCCGGACGTTCATGCGCCGCACCACCCAGTGCAGCGTCCACGGCAGCACGATGGCCTTGACGCCGAGGGTGACGCCGGCGATCACCCAGAGGTCCGTGTTCCCGGTGGCCGCCGCCAGGACGCCGCCCGCGATGGCGATGAGCAGCGACTGGCCGGCCACCGCGTAGATGGCGCGGTAGATCTGACCCGCCGCGACGATGATGATCATCGTGAACAGCAGCAGCGCGCCGAGGTCGTCGATGATCGTCTGGACCGTCTCCGCGCTCACAGGATCCTCAGCGCGAGCGCCGCCAGGGCGCACACGAAGCCGACGCCGAGGTACTGCGGCACCCGGAAGAGCCGGAGCTTGGCGTAGGACGACTCGACGAGCGCGAGGAAGGTCGCCAGCACGAGGATCTTCACCGCGAACGCCCCGGCGCCGAGGAGGAGACCGGTGACGCTCGCGCCGTCCACCGGTCCGACGGGGAAGAAGAGGGCCGACACGAGGGCGAGGGTCACGATCTGGCGAGTGTGCGACGCGAGCACCATGCAGCCGAGGCCCGGCCCGGAGTGCTCGAGCAACATCCCCTCGTGCAGCATGGTGAGCTCGAGGTGGGTGTCGGGGTTGTCCACGGGGATGCGGCCCGTCTCGGCCGGGAGCAGCAGGAGCATGGCCGCAAAGCCGAGGAAGTCCGGCGCGCGCCAGGCGAGAATCCACGACGTCCCCCGATGCGCGGCGAGGGCGCCGAGCTCCGTCGTTCCGGCGGCCACCGCGGTCGAGAACACGACCATCATCAGCACCGGTTCGACGAGGGGCGCGACCGTCATCTCCCGCGAGGCCCCCATGCCGCCGAAGGCGCCGCCGGCGTCGAGCGCACCGATGGCCGTGAGGAAGCGCGCCAGCGCGAACAGCCCGAGGAGCATGAGCGCGTCGCCCAGCGGAACAGCGGACGGCCCCGCTTGGACGACCGGAACGAGTGCGGTCGTGGCCACCGTGGCAGCCAGCACGAGCACCGGAATCGCGGAGAAGAACCCCGACGCCGTGTCCGCCTGCACGGTGCCCTTGCGGAGCAGCTTGGCGAGGTCGCGATACGGCTGCAGGAGCCCGGCCCCCTGCCGGCACTGGAGCCGGGCCTTGAGCTTCTGGATGGTGCCGGTGACGAGCGGCCCGAGCAACACGAGGAGGGTCATCTCGAAGAGCACGAGCCCGAGCGGTCGCTCTCCGATCATCCCTGGCCCACCCCGAACAGCAGCAGCGCCAGGAAGAGCGCGCCCAGCACGAACCCGATGTACCCATGAATGCGGCCCGTGCTGCGGGCGCGAACGGCCCGCGAGAGCGACGAGATGCCCCACTCGACGCGGTGGTAAATCTGCGTCTCCGCGAGGTCCACGACCTCTCCGGCATAGTGGATGCGTCGCAGGACGTACGGCGTCCCGGCCGTCTCCCGGGTCACCGCCCGGCGCGGGCGGTAGAGCGCCGCGAAGACGAGTCGGAGCGGCTTGGCGAACGCGGTCGCCGTGTAGTCGAATCGTGCCGTGGGGGTCATCCCACACGTCCACGTCGGTGCGGTGCGCCGCGGGACCCGCCGAAGTCCGCGGCGCAGAACCCAGGCCATCGCCGTGAGGGCCAGGAGGAGCGCGGCCACGATCGTCATCGAGATGGCCGTGGCCGGCGTCCCCAAGAGCGTCGGCGCCGTCGACAGCACGAGTGGTCCCCGGGCCGTCACGACGGCGCTCGCCCCGGGGCCGTGGAGGAGCGCGGCGGTTGGCGCGTCGAGCAGGCGTATCGCGTAGCCCGGCGCGACGCCGAGGGCCACGCACACCGCCCCGAGCCACACCATGGCGACGATCATCGACGGCGGCGCTTCGGTGGCGTGCTCGGCGTGGGGGGTGCGCGGGCGGCCAAGGAACGTGACGCCGAACGCCTTCGCGAAGCAGGCGGCGGCGAGGCCTCCCGTGAGCGCCAGCATCGCCGCCGAAAAGACGATGCCGAGGCCGGCGGGGCCGTGGAAGCGGCTGGCACCGCCGAGGAGGGCCTGGAAGGTGAGCCACTCGCTGACGAACCCGTTGAGCGGGGGGAGAGCCGAGATCGCGACGGCGCCGAGCAGGAACAGCCCCGCCGTCCACGGCATGCGCCGGGCGAGCCCACCCAGCTCCTCCATGTTGCGGACGTGCGTGCGGCAGAGGACGCTGCCCGCGCCGAGGAAGAGGAGGCCCTTGAAGGCTGCGTGGTTGACCGTGTGAAGGAGGGCGGCGGTGAGCGCGAGCGTCGCGAGCGCGCCACCCGTGCCCTCGCGGCGCCACAGGATCATCGCCAGCCCCGCCCCGATGAGGATGATCCCGACGTTCTCGACGCTGTGGAACGCGAGCAGGCGCTTGAGGTCGTGCTGCTGGAGCGCGTAGAGCACACCAAGCACGGCCGAGGTCGTACCCAGGACGAGCACCGTCCATCCCCACGAGGACGGGAGCGGCTCGGCGACCGGGGCGAGAAGGTCGAAGGCAAAGCGCAGGATGCCGTAGATCGCCAGCTTGAGCATGACGCCCGACATCAGCGCCGAGACGTGGCTCGGGGCCGCCGGATGGGCCCGGGGCAGCCAGACGTGGAGTGGAACCACGCCGGCCTTGGTGGCGAAGCCCCCGAGCGCCAGGAAGAACAGCACCGTCCGCGTCGTATCGTCGAGGTCACCCGCCGCCGCGCGAAGGGCCGCAAAGTCGAACGCCGCGGCCCGCTCGGTCAGGGTCAGGAACGCGACGAGGAGCAGGGCGGTCCCTCCGTGGGCCATCACCATGTAGAGGAGCCCCGCCCGCGCGTTCTCGTCGTCCCGGACGTCGGATACGACGAGGACGTAGCTGGCGAGCGTCATGCCTTCCCAGCACAGGAGGAAGGTCAGCGCGTCGCCGGCGCAGCAGAGGAACGCCATGCAGCCCAGGAACACACTCAGCGCCAGCACCTCCGCCGCCTGCCGCGCCGGGCCCGCGTCGGGCGCGTGCGCGCGGAGGTACGCCGGACCGTAGATCGCCGCCGCGATGGCCACGATGGAAATGACGAGCAGGAAATAGGCCGAGAGCGCGTCCACCGAGAGCGAGAGCCGAGCAAACGGGAACAGGTCCGGAAGCGGCTGGGTCAGCGTCAAGCCTGGATCGCCAAGCAGAACGCTGAGTGAAACGCCGAGGCCTGCCACGGCCCCCGCCAGCGCCGCCAGGTGACCTACGCGGAGCGCCAGTGGGCCCGACCACCGCGCCAGCAGGGACGAAAGCGCTCCTGCCCCGTAGCACGCAGCCATCAGCAGCATGCCAGCGGGCCCGTCCATACCGCGCCCCTCCGGGCACTCGATTTGGTCCGGCTGACGAAATGGGTTCGTCCGCACGGGCCCCGCGCCATGGGGATTGTAAGACCGGCCGACGAGACCGGGCACAGATTTCTGCCCGGTGCGAGGTAGGACTACCGACCAGCAGTCCCGGGCGGATCCTTGCGCGCCGTCACCAGCGCGATGACGCCGGCCGTCGTCATCACGGCGCCGAGCGCCGCGGCCACGACGACCACCGGCAGCGACGTGCCCCGCAGCGTGGGACCGAGCACCACCCCACCCGCCGTGAGCGCGGCCGCGGCCGCCGCGCCGAGCCCGACGATCACCAGCCAGTGACGGACCTGGGCGGCGACGACCGCGGGCCCGAGGGCGGCGCCGTGCGCGCGCCCGGCGAAGTGCACGAGCGCCAGCAGGAGCACGAGCGTCGCGCCGACGGCGATCGCGGCGACCGGATCGACCGCGGGCCCGGCGATCACGAGCGCCACCGCGTACGCGATCAGCGCCAGCGACGCGCCGGTGGTCACGATCGGCACCGACAGGACGATCACCCCGGCCCCGCCGACGCCGAGCGCGAGTATCGCGAGCCAGGTGACGGGCGCGGCCGGACGGACGGCGAGCGGAATGGCGACGAGCACCGCCACGAGGACCCCCGCCGCCAGGCGCAGCATCAGGCGAGCACGCGCCGCCGGCGCGGCTGGCGCAGCGCGGCCAGCGCGACGTCCAGAGGCTCGACGCCATCCCAGTCGACGATCGTCAACCCGAGGCGTCGAAGCTCGTCGAGCTGGACTCGTCGCTCCAGCGACCACAGCCGCGCGGCGAGGTCCGCCACCCGGCCACCGCGCACGGCGGAGCGCGCGGAGGCGACCGGCGAGACCGCGATGACGACGAGGTCGAAGCCGCGGGCGGCGAGGTCGGTCGCGGCTCGCACGAAGCGCGCGTCGAGCAGCGGGCTCAGGGCGAGGACGAGGGCCTGGGTCGGCAGGATGCGGGGCGGGATCAGATCGACGTCGCGCGTGACGTACGTGAAGACGACCGAGGCGTCCAGCAGGGTGTCGAGCAAGCGCTGCAACTGGGCCCGGCCCGAGCCCGGCCTCACCCAGCGGAGCTGGCCTCCGTACTCGATCAGGCCGACGCGGTCCTTGCGGGCCAGATAGGCGGCGGCGAGGGTCGCGGCGCCACGCACGGCGACGTCAACAACGGTGGCGCCGGGCGCGCCCACCTCGGACAGCGTGTCGAGCATGAGGACGACGTCGGCGTTCCGCTCGCGGTGGTGCTGCGTCACGTGCAGGGTGCCGAGCCGCAGCGTGGCGCGCCAGTTCACGTGGCGGACCTGATCGCCGGGGGCAAAGGGGCGGATGTCGCCGGGCTCGATGCCCTCGCCCTGCGCCGGCGACACGTAGTTGCCGACGAACGTCTGCGTCCGGAGCGGGCGGGGCGGATGCCTGAGCGGCGCCAGCGGCGGATAGACGGCGACCGTCTGCGGCGCCCGCGAGCGGCCCTCGGCGGCGGCGAGGCCGAGCGGGCCCCACGACCGGAGATGCGGGCCGCCGAGGTGCAGGCGCTGGCGACCGGCACACCGCAGCACGAACACCCAGCGGACCTCCTCGCCCGCCCGCAGCGTGAAGAACGCGTGGTTGCGTCCGTGCTCGAGCCGCACGCGCGGCGGCAGCGGCTCCAGCAGCTCCACGAGGGGCACGGGCCGCTCGGCCCTGAGCGTGACGGTGACGGTGACGCGGTCGTCCTCGATCAGGCGCTCGGCGGACACGTCGTGGTGGAGGTGCACCGCCGCCGGCGCCCCGATCCGTCGCGCGGCGACGAGGGCGACGATCAGGGGCACGGCGACGACGACGAGGTCGGCGCGGCCGGTGAGGACGCCGAGGAAGAGCGCCCAGCCGGCGAGGGTCACGAAGGAAACGTTCAGGGCCGTCGGGCGCCAGCTCACGCGGGCTCCGCCGCCGGCGCCGGAACCTGCTGCAGCAGGCTCTCGACCACCTGCGCGGGCGTGGTCCTCGAGACCCACAGCTCCGGTCGCAGAACGAGACGATGGGCCAGGGCGGCCACCGCCACCGCTTTCACGTCATCGGGCAGGACGAAGTCGCGGCCGCGGATGGCCGCCTCCGCCCGGGCGAGCTTCAGCACGGCGAGGCTGCCCCGGGGCGAGGCGCCGAGCGCCACGCGAGGATCGGAGCGCGTGGCCTGGGCCAGGGTCACGATGTAGCGCTCGAGCGCGTCGCTCACGAACACGTCCTCGAGGGCGGCCTGCATGGCGAGGAGCTCGGCCCGCGTGATGAGGACGGGCACCGCCACCGCGTCGGTGCGTCGCTCGCGCCGGATCCGCAAGATCGCCCGCTCGGCGTCCACGTCCGGATAACCGACGCCGACGCGCAGCAGAAACCGGTCGAGCTGCGCCTCCGGCAATGGATAGGTGCCCTCCAGCTCGATGGGGTTCTGGGTGGCGATCACCAGGAAGGGCTGCGCCAGCGGGAACGACTGGCCCTCGACCGTGACCTGCGCTTCCTGCATCGCTTCCAGCAGCGCCGCCTGGGTCTTGGGCGTGGCGCGGTTGATCTCGTCGGCGAGCAGGAGGTTGGTGAAGACGGGCCCGGCCCTGAACTCGAACCGGGCCTCGCGCTGGTCGTAGAGGAAGCTGCCGGTGATGTCGCTGGGGAGCAGGTCGGGCGTGAACTGGATGCGGCGGAAGCCGAGGTCGAGCGCCTGGGCCAGCAGCCGCGCGATGAGAGTCTTGGCGAGGCCAGGATAGTCCTCGATCAAGACGTGGCCGTTGGCGAGGATGCCGGCCAGGATTCGCTCGAGGACGTCGTTCTTGCCCACCACGATGCGTCCGAGCGTCAACACGATCTCGCGGACCCGTTCGGCGACGGCGGCGATCTTCACGGCTGCTTCTCGATGGCGGTGATCACGTCGCGAAGGCTGGCCAGGCTGGGGCCGCGGCCGGGCCGAACGCTCGGGCGAACGAGCGGCCGCGGCGTGAGCGCCTCCAGCCGTGGCCAGAGCACCCTCTCGAAGTAGCGGCGGCTGCGCAGGGCGGCGCGCACGTCGCTCGCCAGGTCGACAAAGTGGTGGGGCACGGTGGGCTCGGGCCCGCGGTGGCCGCGGGCGGCGTCGAGCGCCGAGCCACCGCCGTCCTCGAGGCGCTCGGCGAGGACGCGCCGCAGCTGCACGAGCGCGACACCGAGGACGAAGGCGACGGCCGACCGCGCCACCAGGGCTCGCCACGACGGCTCCACGTAGATGTACACGGGGACCGTGGCCAGGAGCACGGCGGCGGCGAGCACGGCACAGCGAGCGGCGACGCGGGCGAGCGGTCTTTCAGCGATCACGCGTGGCCGGCTTGAAGCGTGGGTGGTGGCTCTTTCTCGAGCGCCGTCGTGATTTCGTCGAGGCAGTCGCAGGCGGCGGTGCGCGCGTCGGCGGCGAGCGGTCGGTCGCTGAAGCGCGCAATCTCGAAGAGCGCGGTCAGCCGCTCGACGGGCGGGACCGGGACCGGGAGCCGGG
>JBGPZN010000590.1:0-2265 GCA_041493815.1 Methylomirabilia bacterium | reverse complement strand
GCAAACCCGGTCGTCAGCGGCGCCGTGAACTCCGACGGGAAGCCGAAGTGGGCGCGGTAGGCGTCGAGAAAGTACGTCAGCGGGATGGCCGCGGCGATCGCCGCCACCGGTCCCGGCAGCACCGAGATCGGGTAGTAGATGCCGGCCAGCACCAGGACCAGGTTCACGCTGGCCCAGGCGAACGCCTCCGCCCGCGTGCCGAACAGCGTGATGAGCGCGCAGACCAGCACGCCCACGATCCACGCGGTGAGGAAGCAGCCGGCCAGGAAGGCCGCCACCGCGCCGACGCCCGGCGCCAGCACGCGAAAGTCGAAGGCCCAGGCGCCCAGCGCGGCGAGCAGCACGAAGATCACGAAGCCGCGCAGCATGCCGACCACCCAGGCGCCGATCGTGAGGTGGCGGACGCCGATCGGCGCCATGAACTGGTGCTTGACGGACTTCGACCACACGTCGAGCAGCATCGCGTAGGCGACCTCGAGCTGGCACACGTTGATGACCGACAGCGCGATCGTCCCCACCAGCACGAACGCCCCCTGCTCGGGCGTGAGCCCCAGGAAGCGCGTCATGAGACCGATCGACAGCACGCCGACGACCGGCCAGAACAGCAGCTCGAAGAAGAAGAACACGTTGCGCACACCCATGAGGGTGTTGCGGACGACGACCGCCCACGAGGCCAGCAGCTCAGCGCGCCAGTTCAACGAACACGTCCTCCAGCTCCGGCTCGCGCACCTGGATGTTGCGCACCACCACGCCCTCGGCCAGCAGGGTCCGCAGCAGCTCGGGTACTCGCTTCTCGGCCTCGTCCACGGTCAGCTCCAGCCAGCCGTCGTTCTCGGCCACGCGCAGCACGCCGGGCGCCTCGCCCAGCCACTCCGGCCGCGGCGGGTCAAGCCGCAGCGCGACCACGTCGCCGAGGCCGATCTGCCGCTTCAGCGCGTCGGGCGTGCCGTGGGCCAGGATCCGCCCGGCCTTGATGAAGCCGATCTCGTCGCACAGCTCCTCGGCCTCCCGCATGTAGTGCGTGGTCAGCACGATCGTCATCCCCTGCTCGCGGCGCAGCGCGGCGATGTGGCTGCGCACGCGCACGGAGACGTCGGGATCGAGGCCCAGGGTCGGCTCGTCGAGGAACAGCAGCTCCGGATCATTGACCAGGGCCTTGGCCAGCGCCACCCGCTGCTTGAGCCCGGTCGACAGCTCGCTGTACTGGGCGCGGCGGTACGGCACCAGCTCGTACTGCTCGATCAGCGCACCGACGCGGCGGCGGAGGCGCTCGCCGGACAGGCCGTAGAGCCGGCCGTAGAACGCGATGATCTCCTCCACCCGCAGGCTCCACAGGAAGGAGGGCCGCCCACTCGCCATGTTGATCCGCCGGCGGAGCGCCGCGGCCTCGCGGACGACGTCCAGCCCGAGCACGCGGGCCTGGCCGCCGTCGGGAACGAGCAGCGTGGCCAGGATCGACAGCAGCGTCGTCTTGCCGGCGCCGTTGGGGCCGAGCAGCCCGAAGATCGCGCCGCGCTCGACCCTGAGCGAGGCGCCGCGCAAGGCGGCGGTCTCCCGCCGGCGCAGCCATCCCGAGCGGAATGTCTTGGTCACCTCGCGAGCGTCGATGGCGAGCGCGGGCTCCGTGGCGGCCGGGGCCATGGGCCCGATGGTAACATGCGCGCATGATGGCCCCCGGCGAGTGCCCGTGAGCGACGCCGACGACGTCGAAGAGGCCAACGCCCGCTTCTATCGCGCCTTCGAGACGCTCGACATCACCGAGATGGACCAGGTGTGGGTGCACGCCGAGCACGCGCGCTGCGTGCACCCGGGCTGGCCGCTGCTGTGCGGCTGGGACGCGGTGCGGACCTCGTGGCAGCGGATCTTCGACAACACCGAGGAGATGCGCTTCACGCTCTCGGAGGTCACCGTGAACGTGGGCGCCGATCTCGCGTGGGTGACCTGCACCGAGAACATCCTGTCCGAGGTCGGCGAGCGCGTGTCGGTCACCGCCATCCTCGCCACCAACGTCTTCGAGCGCACCGGCGACGGCTGGCGGATGATCCACCACCACGGATCGCACGTGCTCTAGCAAGACGGGGGCTTCGCCCCCCTTCCGACGGTCATCGACCGCGCCGGGAAAGATCTCAGTCGGCGGTGTTGCTGTAGAGCCAGCGGCCGCCGGTGCGGGCGAGCAGGTGGGCGGGTTGTAGCGCGCGCGCCACGCTGCGGCTTGGCTCGACCGTCGAGACCAGAAAGCAGCGGCCGGGCGCGGCCCACGCCTGT
>JBGPZN010000286.1:0-4833 GCA_041493815.1 Methylomirabilia bacterium | reverse complement strand
GTGGCCGTGTCGTCGCCGGCCAGGCGCACCTTGCGGTCAATGATCCACTTCGCGGCGTCCTGGCCGGGGCCGGGCGACTGCTCGCCCAGGAACTTCGCGTTGTCCTTGCCGAAGAACTGGCCCCAGCCGGTGCGGATCAGCAGCGAGTCGCCGGGCCGCACCTCCACGCCCTGGGCCTTCGCCGTGGCGTCGAGATGAGCGCCGGTGATCTCGAAGCCCGGCGGCAGCGGGTCGGGGCGGCCGCCGGCCAGCTGACGGGCGACGTCGAGGATGACCGCACGGTTGAGCATGAGATCGAGGGGGAAGTTCTCGATGCCGAGCTTGGCGCCGATGCCGCCCGGCGTCGAGGTGGCGGCGACCGCGTCGACGCCGCCGTGCAGCTTGAGGTCGCGGCCGATGTGGCCGATGGCGTCGAGCGTGGGCGAGCCGTGCTGCCCGCTGAAGTACATGATGTCCGACGCCCACGACACGCGGCTGCCCGGCACCTGCCCGAAGATCTCGTGGGTCATCTTGTGCGTGCGGTTGAGCGCGAACGCGTAGGGCGGGTTGAGGCCGAGCACCGGCGCCTGCTCGTTCCAGACGAACGACAGGTCGAACACGCGGGCGCCCTTCACCGCGCGGACGAGGTCGTCCGCCGAGGCGCGCGTCTGCGCCTGGGCGGCGCCACCCGTCGCGGCGGCGGCACCCGCCAGCGCCGAGCTCCCGAGCCACTGCCGTCGGGTGAGGTCGTTCATGGGGTCTCCTCGTCTTCGATGGAAGTCACGGGCGGGGCTGGATCGGGGCGAACGCGGCGCGCAGCGCCTCCATGGTGTACGGCTTGGCGATGAGGAAGTCGACGCCGCGGCGCTCCTCGTCGCTGATCTCGAGCGCCACCGCCCAGCCGGTGACGAGCCCCACGGGAAGGCCGGGATGGCGGGTGCGCACGGCCCGGGCGACGTCCCAGCCCGTCATCTCCGGCATGCCGAGGTCGGTGACGACGACGTCCACGGTCACGCCGTCGGCCAGGTGCGCCAGCCCCTCGGGCCCGCTGGCGGCCTGGATCACCGCGTGGCCGTCCTCGGCCAGCGAGTCGGCCAGCGCCTCGCGCACCGCCAGCTCATCGTCGATGAGCAGGATGCGCAGCGGCGGGCCTTGCGGCGTCGGCGCCGGCTCGGTGGCGGTCGCGCCGGGCGCGGCCTGGGGCAAGCGCAGCGTGACCATCGTGCCCCGGGGGTCGTTGGGGCGCAGGCTCAGCTCGCCGCGATGGCGCTGCACGATGCTGTGCGCCACGCTCAGCCCGAGCCCGGTGCCCTGGGGCCCCTTGGTGGTGAAGAACGGCTCGAGCGCGCGGCGCCGGACCGCGTCGTCCATCCCCACGCCGTCGTCGGCCACCGCGCAGAAGACCCAGTTGTCGGCGCCCCAGGTGCTGATGCGAACCGTCCCGCCCGTGGGCAGCGCGTCGATGGCGTTGAAGATGAGGTTCATGACGACCTCGCGCAGCGCCGGCGCCTCGCCGGCCACGGGGGCGATGTCGCCGAGCTCGAGCCGCACGTCGATGGTGAGCGCGTGCATCTGCGCCTCGTCGCGCCAGCGCGGGCGCGTGAGCTCGGCCACCTCGCGCACGATCTCGTTGAAGTCGACCGGGAGGCCGGCCGGCGCCGGCTGCATCGAGGCGAACCCCAGCACGCGCCGAACGACGTCGGCGGCGTCGAAGGTGGCGCGCTGGATGATCTCCAGCGGCCGGCGCATCTCCGGCGCGGTGGCGCGCACCAGCAAGAGCTGCGTGCGCCCGGAGATCACGGCCAGCAGGTTGTTGACGTGATGGGCCATGCCGGAGGCCATCTGGCCCATCGCGCGCAGCGTCTCCCCCTCCACCACGCGCGTCTGCGTGGTGCGCAGGTCCTCCATTGCGCTACGGAGACGGTTGGTCGCCAGCCGCGCCTCCTGCAGGAGCCGGGCGTTGTCGACGGCGTAGGCGATGTGGGTCATGAGCGTGTTGAGGAAGAGCAGATCGGTCGGGCTGAAGGCCGGCGATGGCGCCGCCGCCGCGCTCTTGGCGAGGTTCACCACGCCGATGATGCGGTCCTCCACGCGGAGGGGCAGGCACATGAAGGCGCCCGAGCCGTACCTGGGCTCGTTGGGCTTGCCGAAGCGCGGATCGGCGGAGATATCCTCGACCAGCACCGGCTCGCCGATCTGCACCACCTTGCCGGCGATGCCCTCGCCCACCCGCACCTCGGCCGAGCCCACGATCCCCTCGGGCAGCCCACGCGCGGCCACCACGCGCAGCACCTGCCGCTCGTGATCGAGCAGCATGATCGAGCCGATCCCGGCGCGCACCGTGCGCATGGTGCGCTCGAGCACGAGCGACAGGAGATCCTGGAGCTGGGGCACGCGCGCGGCCAGCTCCACGACCTCGTTGAGCGTGCTCAGCTTGAAGACGAGGTCTTCCAGCCGCTCGGTCGAGCCGCGCAGGTCCTCCAGCATCCGGCCGAACGCATCGCCCATCTGGGCGGTCGGCCGGGCCAGCGCCTCGGCGTCGGTGGGAGTCTCGGCGAGGAGCCGGCGCAGGAACCCCCGCAGGCTCACACGCGGTACCTCGTCAGGGCCGCGCGGTCCAGCCCGAGGCCGATGCCGGGACGATCGGGCAGCACGACGGCGCCGTCGACGATCGCCAGCCGATCGGCGAACAGCGTCTCCCACCAGTCCATGTGCTCGAGGATCACGCCGTGCGGCGCCGCCGCCAGCACGGGGCCGGAGGCCTCCATGAACAGGTGCGAGGAGACCGGCGTCTGGTACGCCTCGCAGAGGTCGACGGCCTTGAGGTACCCGGTGATGCCGCCCATGCGCTGCAGGTCCGGCATCAGGATGTCGCTGGCGCGCGCGTCGAGGTAGCGCTTCATGCCGAGCCAGCCGTACTCGCTCTCGCCGGAGGCGATCGGCGTGGCGAGCGCCGCCGCCACCCGCGCGGAGCCGTCCAGGTCTTCGTAGGCCACCGGCTCCTCGAGCCAGTAGAGGCCGATCTCCTCCAGCGCCGTGCCCGTCCGGATCGCGGCCGTCACGTCCCAGCCCTGGTTGACGTCGGCCAGCAGGCGCACGTCGGGGCCGAGTGCTGCCCGCAGCGCGCGGGCCCGCGCGAGGTCCTCGTCGTGCGAGCGCCCCAGGCGCATCTTCATCGCGCGGTGCCCGGCGGCGAGGAACCCCTGCGCCTCGGTCACCAGCTCGTCGATCGAGCGATCGAGCCAGAGGCCGCTGGAGGCATAGGTCGGCACGCGATTGTGGGCGGCGCCCAGGAAGCGCCAGAGCGGCAGCCCGGCGGCCTGCGCGGCCAGGTCCCAGCAGGCGGTGTCGAGCGCGGCCAGCGCCATGACGGCCACGCCGGCGTGGCCGAGGAAGTTGATCGAGCGCCACGCGCGGTCGAAGAGCGCGCGGGTCGCGCTCGCGTCCTGTCCCTCGTACAGCGGGACCAGGTCCTCGACGAGCGCCTGGAGGGCGCGGGCCCGGCGGTCACCGAACACGAAGCAGTAGCCGCTGCCGACGGCGCCGCCCTCGCCCTGCAGCTCGACGAGGACGGTGTCGACCGCGCGGATATCGTGGATCGAGGTCTTGAGCGGCCGCGGCAGCGGTAGCCGGAGCGGGTGCACCACGACGCGACCGATCTTCATCGACCCTCCCCGAGCGTCATCGTCCGGCTATTCTACGGCGAAGCCATGATCTTTCCGAGCGGTCTGCGCGCGCTCAACCATCCCGACTACCGCCGGTTCTTCCTGGCCCAGATGGTCGCGCTGGTCTCGGGCTGGATGCACACCGTCGCCCAGTCGTGGCTCGTGCTGCAGCTCACCGACTCGCCGCTGCGGCTGGGCCTCATCGGCACCATGCAGTTCGCGCCCATCCTGCTCTTCTCGCTCGTCAGCGGCGCCATCGCCGATCGGCTGCCGAAGCGGCGGCTGCTGGTGGCGACCAACCTCACGCTGGCCATGCTGGCGCTCGTGCTCGCCGCGCTGGTCGCCTCCGGCCGGGTGCGGTACTGGCACGTGGGCGTCGTGGCGGTGCTGGCCGGCCTCGCCCAGACCGTCGACGCGCCGGCGCGGCAGTCGCTGATGGCCGAGCTGGTGGGCAAGGCCGATCTGGTCAACGCGGTGGCGCTCAACTCGGCCGCCTTCAACGCGGCGCGCATCGTGGGTCCGGCGGTGGGCGGCCTGCTCATCGCACGCTTCGACGTCGTCCCCGCCTTCCTGATCAACGCCGTCGGCATCCTGGTGGTGGCGGGGGCGCTGGGGACGCTCCCCGTACGCGGCCCCGCGCCGCCGCGGCGGGAGACGACGATGCGGCAGGACATCGCCGAGGGCGTGCGCTACGCGGCGCGCACACCGGTGATCCGCCTGATCCTCGGCCTGCTGTTCGTCGTCAGCATCACGGTCTTCAACTTCACCGTCTACGTGCCGCTGCTCGCGCGCCACGTGCTTGGCCTCGGCGCCGAGGGCTTCGGCTTCCTGATGGCCGCGCTCGGCGTGGGCGCGGTGACGGGCGCGCTCACCGTCGGCTTCCGGCGGGCGCCGGGGCCGCCGCCGCTCCCCGCGATGATGGTCTCGGCCGCGGTGGCCCTGACCGGCCTGCTGACGCTCTCGGCCGCGCGCCACCTGTGGGTCGCGGTGCCACTGCTGTTCGTGACGGGCTTCTTCGGCCTGGTGCTGGTGGCGTCGTGCAACACGCGCCTGCAGCTCGCCGCGCCCGACGAGCTGCGCGGGCGGATGATGAGCCTCTACACGCTGGTGTGGGGTGGCGTGTTCCCGATCGGCGCCTTCTGCGTGGGCGCCATCTCGGAGGGGTGGGGCGTCTCCACCGCGTTCTTCG
>JBGPZN010000325.1:0-4331 GCA_041493815.1 Methylomirabilia bacterium | reverse complement strand
GTCTCGAATCGCCGCTGGGGCTTGATCTTGTTGATCTTCATCGCCTGGATGGAGACCACGGCCGGCGAGACACGATCGAAGATCTGGGCCAGCGGCTCCGTGCACGGCTGGGCCGCCGCCGCGAGGGGGAGCGAGAGCAGCAGCGCGACGACCAGCGCGGAAGAGCGCATCACCACGATGATACCAGCACCGTCATTCACTTGAACGCGCTCACCACCCGCTTGGCCAGCAGGTCGATCTGCTTGGGATCGTCGGTGACGGGTCCCAGCACGAGGTACTTCAGGCCGGCGTCGACCAGGTCCTGGATGCGCGCGTTGATGTGGTCGATGGAGCCGACCATGTAGCACTCCTGCAGGTGCTCGTAGGAGCGGTGCGTGCCCATCGCGCGCACGTAGGGGGCCTTCGACTTGGCCAGGGCCTTGTCGTGGTTCTTCTCCTCGACCAGGTGGATGAAGTTGCAGTGGCCGAAGGTGATTGCCTTGGGATCGCGGCCCATGCGCCGGGCGTGCTCCTGCAGCTGGAGCCAGTCGCGCCTGACCCATTCCTGCTTGCCCGAGCAGCGCGACAGCCAGTTGCCGGCTTTCACGATGCGGTCCATGACCGTCTTGGCGATGACCGGCACGTCGTGCTCGTGGGGATCGGGGATGCGCGAGCCGCCCGAGACCCACATCTGCGGCATCCGCGGCGGCCGGGGGTCGATGGTGACGTCCTTGAACGAGTAGTAGCGCCCGTTGTAGGAGACGTTGGGCCTGGTCAGCAGCAGCGTCACCGCCTCGATGATCTCGTCGGTGCGCTGCCCGCGCTCCTCGATGCGGGAGCCGGTGACCTCGAACTCGCGCGCGTACCAGCCGGGGCCGACGCCGAACACGTAACGGTTGTTCGACATGTGGCACAAGGTGGAAATTTCCTTGGCCAGCACGACGGGGTGCCGCACCGGCAACACCAGGATTCCGGTGGCCAGCTTGACCCTCTCCGTGACGGCCGCCGCGTAGGCCAGCACGTTCAGCGGCTCCAGCCACGCGTTGCCGTACAGGCCCGGCGCCGAGAGCAGATGGTCGATCACCCACACGTCGATGCCATGCTTCTCGCATCTCTCGATCGACTCGTGGATGTTGCGGACATTCCGGGCGCCGCCGCTCTTGTCGCTCCACGCGTACGTCGGAATCCACGCCCCGAACTTGAGCTTGGCCATGGCCTCTCCTATCGTCGGACCTTGTACAGGCTCGCCTCGCCTTCGGCTGCGGCTCGCACTGCGCTTTACAGGCTCGCCTCGCCTTCGGCTGCGGCTCGCACTGCCATCCCGTACCGGATCTCGAGGGTCGTGCAGCCACGGGGCACGCGGTAGGGGCCGTGGATCATGCCGGGCGGCCGGCAGGCGTACATGCCGGCGCTGAAGGTCTGCCGCTTGCCGACGTCGATCAGCTCGCCCTCCAGGATGAAGACCTCCTCCCAGAAGTCGTGGACGATCGTCTCGGTCGTCTCCACGCCGGCGTCGAAGCGCAGCAGCCGCGTCACGTCGCCGGTGTCGGCGTCACGGCTCAGGATCTTCTCGCGCACGCCGGACCCGCCGGCGCCGCCGGTGGCGGAGGCGGTCACCGGCTCCCAGGGCAGGTGATCGGGACGGAAGAACTCGCGCTCGGGCTTGGGCATGGGCCTTCTCAGCCGCGCAGCGTCTTCATGACGTCGGCGTTGTCGAGGGCCTGGCGCGGCTCGCCCTCGAAGAGGATCTCGCCGCGGTCGATGGCGTAGAGCCGGTCGGCCACCCGGGCCGCGTTGGTCACGTTGGACTCGGCGATGAGCAGCGAGATGCCCATTGCCTTGATCTTCCGGGCGGCCTCGATGAACCGCGTCACCACCACCGGCGCCAACCCCTCGAACGGCTCGTCGAGCAGCAGCACGGCCGGCGACAGCGCCATGGCCCGGGCGATGGCGACCATCTTCTTCTGGCCGCCGGAGAGGTTGAGGCCGCGGCGCGCGGTGAGCGCCTCGATCTCGGGGAAGAGGGCGAGGATGCGCTCGTCGAGCGCCCTGGCCTCGGTGCCACCCGGCGCGAGCCAGCGGCCGATCTGGAGATTTTCCGCCACGGTGAGGTCGGGGAAGATCCCGGCGTCCTCGGGCGCGTAGCCGACGCCGAGCCGGGCCCGCTCGTGAGCGGGCTTGCGCGTCACGTCGGCGCCGCGCAGCGCGATGCGTCCCGCGCGCACGCCGAGCAGTCCGATCGCGCTCTCGAGCGTCGTCGTCTTGCCGGCGCCGTTGCGCCCCACCAAGCAGACGGCCTCGGCGGGGCCAACGCGGAGCGACACGGCCCGCAAGACGTGGGCGGCGCCCCGGAAGGTGTCGATGCGGTCCAGCTCCAGCACGGGGGGGCCCGCGGCGCTCATCCGGGCAGCGGGCTCCCGATCAGCGTCGTCGTCACCTGCTCGTTGCGGCGGATCTCGTCGGGCGAGCCCTCGGCCAGGATGGCGCCCTGGTGCATGGCCACGATGCGGTCGGAGTACCGGAACACGATGTCCATGTCGTGCTCGATGACGACCGCGGTGATGTTCTCCTGGCGCACCACCGAGGTCACGACGTCCATGATCGGCGCCTTCTCGCGCGTGCTCACGCCACTGGTGGGCTCGTCCAGGAACAGCAGCTTCGGCCGCAGCGCGTAGGCCACCGCCACGTCGAGCAGCTTGCGCTCGCCCTGCGACAGCCCGGCCGCCGCCATGCGCGCGCGCGCCGCCAGCCCGAACTGCTGCAGCACGGCCATCGCCTCGTCCGCCACCGCCGTGTCGCGGTCGGCCACCGACCACAGATGGGTGGTCTTGCCCTGGCGCGCGAAGATCGTCAGCGCCACGTTGTCGAGCACGCTGAGCTGGTCGAAGAGGTTCACGAGCTGGAAGCTGCGGGCGATGCCCGCCTCGATCCGCCCGTGGACCGACTGGCGGGTGACGTCCCGCCCGTCGAAGACGATCGAGCCGGCGTCGGCGGCGAGCAGGCCGCTGATCAGGTTGACCAGCGTCGTCTTGCCGGCGCCGTTGGAGCCGATGAGGGCCAGCAGCTCGCCGGCCTGGACCGTGAAGTCCACGCCGTCGACGGCGCGGTGGGCGCCGAAGGACTTGGTGAGCTGCCGCGTCTGCAGCAGGCTCACGTCAGCGCGGGCCGGCGCAGACGGCGCGACAGCGCCTCCACCGTGCCGGCCAGCCCTTGCGGCATCGTGAGCACCAGCAGCACCAGGACGACGCCGAGGACGAGCTGCCAGTAGACGGTGAAGCCGACCGCGTACGTCTCCAGGTAGTTGTAGGCGATCGCGCCGACGATCGGCCCCCAGAAGGTCTTGAAGCCGCCGAGGACGACGAAGAACACGATGCGGCCGGAGAACTGCCAGTACAGGATGTCGGGGGTCGTGAGCCCGTTGAGCGGGACCCACAGCGCGCCCGCCAGCCCGGTGAAGGCGCCGGAGACGACGAAGGCGATCCAGCGGTAGCGGCGGACCTGCACGCCCACGAACTCGGCGCGCGTCTCGTTGTCGCGGATGGCCTGCAGCGCCTTGCCGAACGGCGAGTGGACGATGAGCCACATGACCGCCACCGAGAGCGTGAACAGGATCAGCACGTAGTAGTAGTAGCGATAGGCGAGGAAGTCCATCTTCTCGCTGGTCGGCGCCAGGCGGCCGAAGAAGAGCGTCGGCGTGGGCACCCGCAGCCCGTCGGTGCCGCCCGTCACCCAGAACAGCTTCAGGGCCAGGCTCCACAGCACCTGCGACAGCGCCAGCGTGAGGATGCCGAAGAAGATCCGGGTGTAACGCACGCACACCACGCCGAAGAGCGCCGCCACCAGCGCCGAGCCGATGACGCCGGCGACGATGTAGGCCTCCATCGAGGTCCAGCCGAGGTACTTCACCAGCATGGCGACCACGTAGGCGCCCATGCCGAAGTAGGCCGAGTGGCCGAACGACAGCAGGCCCGTGTAGCCGAGCAACAGGTTGAAGCCGAGCGCGGCGATCGCGAACACGAGGCCGTAGCAGACGGTGATGGTCTGAAACGGCGCCGCCACCAGCGGCACCGCGATCAGCACGGCCGCCACGACGAGGCCGCCGCCGAGCTCGAGCCGCGACAGCAGGGGGCGCCGGCCGGGGGGGTGGCTCATGCGCGCGCGAACAGGCCGGCGGGCCGGATGAAGAGGACGACGGCCGCGATCAGGTAGAGCACGGCTCTCGCGTTTGTCCGCGACCGCATCCACCTGACCGCGAGCGAAGCCGGCGGCAGTCCTGGCGCCGAGCCGACCGCCGACAACTTGCGCAAGAGCGGCTACCAGCTGCGCGGCTGGCTCACGGTGCGAAACGTTGC
>JBGPZN010000410.1:0-3579 GCA_041493815.1 Methylomirabilia bacterium | reverse complement strand
CTCAAGGCCGTGAAGGCCAATCACTACGAGATCGGCGCGCGGGTGTCGCCGCGCCCGTGGCTGGGGCTGGAATTCGCGGCGTATCGGACCGACCTGCGCGACGACATCTTCTCGGTCTCACCTACCGGCACCACCGGGCTCTTCTTCCAGAACGTCGGCGCGACGCGCCGCCAGGGCATCGAGCTCGCGGCCGACGCCCACGTCGAGACGCGCTGGGACCTGCGCCTCAGCTACACCTACACCGAGGCGACGTTCCTCGACGACGTCGACCTCGCCACGCCGCGGCTGACGCCCGGCTGCGTCGCCTCGCCCTGCATTCAGCACGTCCGGGCCGGCAGCGATCTTCCGCTCATCCCGCGCCACCGCCTCGGCGCCGGCGTCGACTATCACGCCACCCCCTGGCTCACGCTGTGGGTCGCCGGCG
Organism: Methylomirabilia bacterium; assembly: GCA_041493815.1. Classification (GTDB taxonomy): domain Bacteria; phylum Methylomirabilota; class Methylomirabilia; order Rokubacteriales; family CSP1-6; genus AR5. The sequence continues at coordinate 3,155 of JBGPZN010000410.1, read as the reverse complement.
CCTGGGTCGGCACCCAGCGCCTGCGCGGCGACGAAGCGAACGTCGAGCGGACGCTCGATGCCTACGGCGTGGTCAGCGCCGGGGCCCGGCTTCAGATCAAGGCGTTCAGCGCGTTCGTCACGATCAACAATGCGCTGAACGAGAAGTACGAGACGTTCGGCACGTTCGGGCCCAACGCCAAGCGGGCGGGCACCCCGATCGAGCCGTTCCTCACCCCCGCGCTCCCCCTGCACATCGACGTCGGGCTCGCCTACCGCTTCTGATCGAGTTGGGGGCCCCGAGATGGCCCCCAAACCCCCCGACGCTCGTCACGCCCCCGCACGGCCGGGGCGCGCCACGGGATCGCGCCAGTCTGGTAGGTTGACGGCCGATGCGTGTGCACATTGTGGGCGCCTCCGGGTCTGGCACGACCACGCTCGGCCGCGCGCTGGCTGTGCGGCTCGGCTGCCCTTTCTTCGACACCGACGACTACTTCTGGCTGCCGAGCGCGCCGCCGTTCCAGCACTTCCGCGAGCGCGGCGAGCGCCAGGCCCGCCTCGGCGCCGCCCTGCAAGCGCAGCCTGACTGGGTGCTGTCCGGCTCGCTGTGCGGCTGGGGCGACGTCTTCATCCCGCTGTTCGGCCTGGTCGTGTTCCTCTGGGTGCCGCCCGACGTCCGGCTCACCCGGCTGCGGGCGCGCGAGCGCGCGCGCTACGGCGACGCTCTCGCCCCCGGCGGCCCCCAGCACGACAGGTCCGAGGCCTTCCTCGCCTGGGCGGCGGCGTACGACGAGGGGCTCGAGGTCCCCGAGCGGTGTCGGCGACTGCACGAGACGTGGCTGGCAGCGTTGCCGTGCCCGGTCCTGCGGATCGAGGGCACGGCGACCGTCGAGGCCAATCTGGAGCTCGTCTCGACGTCGCTCGGTTGACGGCGCCGCATCGACCCGCTACGGTTGACCGGCCGTCAGCCCCGATCGGAGGCTCGTGATGAAGCTCTGTCAGTTCTTCGTGCCCGGCAAGGGCAAGCGCGTCGGCGTGGTCGTCGGCGAGGCCGTGCTGGACATCACCGCGCCGCGCGCCGGCGTCGCCTCGGTGACGGAGCTCATCGCCGCCGCCGGCACCGCGGCGCGCCTGGAGAGCCGCGTGCGGACCCTGGCCCGGGCGGCGCGCACCCGGCTGCCGTGGGCCTCGCTCGACCGCGCGCCGGCGCTCCGGTACCCGCACCTGCTGGCGCCGCTCGACCCCCCGGAAATCTGGGGCGCGGGCATCACGTATCGCCGCAGCCGCGAGTACTACGAGGCCCACACCGGCGAGGGCGGCCGCACCAAGGGGATCTACGACTTCGTGTACGAGTCCGAGCGGCCCGAGCTGTTCTTCAAGGCCACCGCGGCCCGGATGGCGGGCCCCAACGCGCCGATCGGCGTGCGTGCCGACTCCACGCTGACGGCGGTCGAGCCCGAGCTGGCGCTCGTGATCGGCCGCGGCGGCGCCATCGTCGGCTACACGATCGGCAACGACCTGTCGGCGTGGGACATCGAGCGCGCCAACCCGCTCTTCCTACCGCAGTCCAAGATGTTCGACGGCTGCTTCGCCTGCGGCCCGGTGCTCGTCACCGCGGCGGAGATCGGTGATCCCCACGCCCTCGAGCTGTCGTGCGCGATCCAGCGGGGCGGCCGCACGATCTACGAGGGCCGCGTGAACACCAAGGAGATGCGGCGTCGATGCCCCGAGCTCGTCGCCTGGCTCTGCCGCAGCAACACCTGCCCACCCGGCACCCTGCTATCCACGGGCACCGGCATCCTGGTCCCGGACGAGCACGCGCTCGCCGACGGCGACGTCGTGGAGATCACGCTCGAGGGGGTCGGCACGCTGCGCAATCCGGTGCGCCGGCTCAAGGCCTGAGCGCGCTGTCACGCGCCTCGAGAAACCAGGGCCGCCCCGGCCGCGAGCGCGGTGAGCTTGGCCCGCGCCAGGGCGCGCGGCAGGTACTTCATCCCGCAGTCGGGCGCGGCGACCAGCCGCGAGACCGGCACGTGCTTGAGGGCGCCCTCGAGGCGGCGCGCGACGGTATCCGGCGTCTCCGGCGCCGGGTCGCCGAGGTCGAGGACGCCGAGCACGATGGTCTTGGACGGCAACCCCGCCAGCACGGACAGGTCGAGTCCGGGCTGGGCGGCCTCGATCGAGATCTGCCTCGCCGCCGAGCGCTCCAGCTCGGCCAGGAACTGATACCCGCCGGACTTCGTCGAGCCGGCCAGCGCGTGCGAGTAGGCGTATCCGAAGCAGAGGTGGATGCACGTCGGCTTGCGCAGCCCGGCCAGCGCCCGGTCGATGGCCGCGATGCCGTAGGCGCGGCCGCGGTCGGGGTGGGCTTGCAGATACGGCTCGTCGAGCTGCAGCCAGTCGACGAGCGGCTCCAGCTCCCGCAGCTCGGCGTTGACGGCGGCCGCGTACGCCATCGCCAGCGTCTCGGGATCGCGGTAGTGCTCGTCCTGGGCCAGGCTCGACAGCGTGAACGGGCCCGGCACCGTGATCTTGATCTTCCGATCGGTGACGCTGCGCAGGAACGCCGCCTCCGGCACCGAGACCGGGCGGACGCGCTCGATCGGGCCGACGATCCGCGGCACCGGGGTGGGCCGGCCGAGCCGCGCGATCGCGCTGCCCGGGCGATCGAGATCGACGCCGCCCAGCGCGTTGGCGAACCGGTTGAAGTACGACTCGCGCCGCTGCTCGCCGTCGCTGATCACGTCGATGCCCGCGCGCTCCATGTCGGCCACCGCGACGCGCACCGCGTCGTCCTGCGCCTCCTCCAGGTGCGGCGCGGCCACCCGCCACACCTCCGGCATCAGGATGCGCGGCACGACGTTCTTCTTGAACCGCTCGCGGTCCACCAGCCAATCGGGCTGCGGGTAGCTGCCGACGACGGTCGTCGTGATCACGGGCGCGATTGCATCAGTCGGCGGAGGCGCTCCTCGGCATCGGTGATGGGCGAGGGGCCCCGGGTCATCTCCTTGGCGACGCCGAGCATCGGATAGCCGTTCTCGGCCTCCTCCTGAAACCGGCGGGCGAAGGCACCGCTGGTGATGTCCTTCAGGATCGTCCGGAAGCTCGTCGCGATCGCCTCCCGGTCCATCTCCAGCGTGCGCATGATGCCGCCGAAGAGCGCGGTGGGGCCGTGCT
>JBGPZN010000595.1:0-2252 GCA_041493815.1 Methylomirabilia bacterium | reverse complement strand
CGCGCACGGGCTGACCCGCGCGCCGCGGGTGTCGAGCTATCGCGGCTTCGTCTTCGCGAGCCTGAGCGCGACGGGCGTGACGCTGCTGGAGCACCTGGGCGCCGCCACCAGGCTCATCGACCGCTCGTGCGACCTGTCGCCGGCCGGCGAGGTCGAGCTGACGGCCGGGTGGGTGAAGCACCGCTGCGCCGCCAACTGGAAGATGCTGCCCGAGAACGACAGCGACGGCTACCATCTCGGCTTCGTGCACAGCGCGCTGTTCAAGTCGATCCGCACGCAGTACCAGCGCGTGGTGGGCGAGGAGAAGGGCATCAAGGCCGTCGTGCGCGACTGGGGCCGCGGGCACATCGAGATCGACTGGTCGCCCGGCTACCAGGCGCCGTTCGAGTGGCTCGGGGGCGCCTCCGGTCCGGTGGTCGCCGACTACGTCTCCGCGCTGGAGCGGCGCGATGGACCCGACGTCACGCGACGGCGCATCATGGAAGGCCCGGCCCACGCGCTCATCTTCCCGAACCTGTTCCTCGGCGAGACCAACATCGCGATCGTCGAGCCCGTGAGCGTGGAGGAGTGCGTGCACTGGCACACGCCGATGTTCCTCACGGGCGCACCGCAGTTCAACGGCCGCCTGCTGCGCATGGCCGAGGCGGGCATGGGCCCGGCCTCGTTCCTGATGCCGGAGGACCTGATCGTGGCCAGCCGCAACCAGGCCGGCCTGCACGCGCGCACCGTCGAGTGGCTGCTGCTGGGCCGGGGCCTCAGCCGCGAGTATGTGGACGCCGAGGGCCGCGTCGTCTCCCACGTGACCGACGAGACGACGAACCGGGCGTTGTGGCACCACTACCGCTCGGTGATGACGGACGCCTGACCCGAAGCCCGTCCCGCATGGTCTCCGACGCCGACCACCGAGCCGCCGTCGCGTTCCTGTACGAGGAAGCGCGCCTGGCCGACGAGGCGCGCTACGCCGAGTGGCTGGCTTTGTGGACGGACGACGGCGTCTACTGGGTGCCGGCCACGACCGACCCCGCGGCCACGCCGGACACGCACATCTCGCATATCTACGACAACCGCGCCCGCATCGACACGCGCATCAAGCTGCTGCAGACGGGGAACCGCTACAGCCAGGAGCCGGCTTCACTCATGCGGCGGTTGATCTCGAACGTCGAGGTGACCGCGGCCGCCGGCGGCGAGCTGATGGCCGAATCGAACTTCATCCTTGCCGAGTTGTCGGTCCAGTCGAAGCACGAGATGCACTGGTGGGTCGGCCGCACCAGCCACCGCCTGCGCCGCGTGGACGGCGCGCTGCGGATGGCGGCCAAGAAGGTGGTACTGGTGAACGCGGCCGAGCCTCTGCCGAACCTGTCGTTCCTGATCTGACGCCGGGCGGCGACGTTGCGGGCGTATCCAGGACGCGTATCCCGCTCCCGACATTGCCCTCGGTGCGCCGAGCGGCTACTCTGAGCGCGTGAAGCAGGCGCCGCTGACCGTTCGTCGCTGGAAGCGCGTCGAGTACGATCGGCTCGTCGAGCTGGGGGCGTTCGATCGGGAGCCACTCGAGCTGATCGGCGGCCAGCTCATCGTTGCCGAGCCGCAGAACGCGTACCACGCGGGTCGCATCCGCGCTGTCGACTACGTGCTGAGGGCCGCATTGCCACCGGGCTGGGTCGTCAGCGTTCAATCGCCTGTATCCCTCGATGACGAGTCGGAGCCCGAGCCAGATCTCGTCGTGGCGCGGGGCGGTCCAGGCGACTATCTCCACGAGCATCCCTCCGAGCCGGTACTCGTCGTCGAGGTGGCGGAATCCAGCCTGCGCTTCGACCGCCGCCACAAGGGCAGCCTGTACGCGCGCGCCGGCCTCCGGGACTACTGGATCGTGAACCTCGTCGATCGCGTGCTCGAGGTGTGTCGCGAGCCGGCGCCGGATGCTTCGGCGCCGTACGGCTGGAGCTACCGGTCCGTCGTCAGGCTGACGCCGCCGGCCGTGGTCGAGCTGGCCGGTGTCAGCGGCGTGCGGGTGGCCGTCGCGGACCTGCTGCCGTAGCGACGCCCTCGGCCGGGACGAGCGCCTCCGGCCCGTTGCCGATCAGGTCGCCGCGCCCAGCCTCGCGCAGCGCCTCACGGGCCAGCGGCCACTGCTCGGGGCTCCAGTAAAGCAGCAGCGCCTTCTGCAGCCTCTTCGCCCGCAGCCCGGTGGCGGTGTAGACCGGCTGCATGGTGAACGGGTCGATGCCCGTGTGGTACATGCAGGTGGCCAT
>JBGPZN010000131.1:0-8279 GCA_041493815.1 Methylomirabilia bacterium | reverse complement strand
GCTACGACTGCTCGGCGTCGCTCCCGACGATCCGCTCGTCGCCGGCCCGCGCAAGTGGCTGCACGCCCAGCCGGGCGGCGTGGCGGCGGTGCCGACGTGGGGCAAGTTCTGGCTCGCGCTGCTCGGCCTGTACGGCTGGCGTGGCGTCACGCCGGTGCTGCCCGAGCTGTACGCGCTGCCGGCGCGCGTGCCGTTGCATCCCGCCCGCTGGTACTGCCACACGCGCTACATCTACCTGGCGATGGCCTACCTCTACGGCCGGCGCGTCACCGCCGACCTCGGGCCGCTCGGCGCCGCGCTGCGCGAGGAGCTGTACACGGTGCCCTACGCGACGCTCGACTTCCGCGCCCACCGTCACGACGTGACGCCGGGCGACCTGCACGTCCGTCCCGGCCGCGGGCTGCGCGTGGCGGCGGCCACGCTGGCCGTGCTCGACCGCGCGATGCCGGGGGGGCTGCGCCGGCGCGCGCTGGCGTACTGCCTGGACCGCATCCGCTTCGAGCAGCGCGAGAGCCGCGAGCAGGGGCTGTCGCCGGTGAACGCGGTCCTGAACTGTCTGGCCCTGTGGGCGAACGGTCCGGACGATCCCGCGCTGGCGAGGGGCCTGGCCGGCCTCGAGCGCTGGCGCTGGGAGGACGCCGGCGGCGTCCGCTACGCCGGCGCGCGCTCGAACGCGTGGGACACCGCGTTCGCGCTCCGCGCGCTCTTCACGCCCGACGACGATCGCCACGCGCCGGTCATCCGTCGCGGCGCCGCCTTCCTGCGCGACAGCCAGCTCACGCACGAGCTGCCTCGCTGGTGGGACGAGCATCGCGAGCCGATCGCCGGCGGGTGGTGCTTTTCCGACGGCGCCCACCGCTGGCCGGTGAGCGACTGCACGGCCGAGGCGGTGAGCGCGCTGCTGGAGACCGAGCACCTGCTGCCACGCGCGGAGCGCGTCGGCAAGGCACGGCTCGGCCAGGCCGCGGACTTCATCCTCGCCCGCCAGAACCGCGACGGCGGCTTCGGCACCTACGAGCCCCGCCGGGCGGGCCGCTGGCTCGAGCGCCTCAACGCCTCCGAGATGTTCGGCAACTGCATGACCGAGCGCTCCTACGTCGAGTGCACCGCCTCCTGCGTGGGCGCCCTGGCCCGCTTGCGCGCGCGCGACGCTGCGCTGGGGGCGCGCGCGACGCCGGCGATCGACGCGGGCGTGCGCTTTCTGCGCGCCAGCCAGCGCGAGGATGGCGCGATCCCGGCGGCGTGGGGCATCCACCACACCTACGGCGCGTTCCACTTCGTCGCGGGGCTCCGTGCCGCCGGCATCGCGCCCGACGATCCCGCGCTGGCGCGCGCCGCCGAGTGGCTCATCGCCCATCAGCGCGCCGACGGCGGCTGGGGCGAGCACTGGTCGAGCTGCGTGAGCGACCGGTACGTCGAGCACACGGAGAGCCAGCCCGTGCAGACCGCGTGGGCTCTGCTGGCGCTCCTGGAGGTCGTCGGCGCCCGGCACGCGTCGGTCGAGCGCGGGATCGCGTGGCTGTGCGCGGGACAGGATGCTGGCGGCGGCTGGCCGCCGGGCTCGGTCAACGGCGTGTTCTTCGGGACCGCGATGCTCGACTACCGGCTGTACCCGGCGTACTTTCCGGCGTGGGCGCTCGCCCGCTACGCTACTTCTTCGGCTCCTTGAGCCCGAGACGGCCGGGCATCTTCCCGAGCCCCTTGCCGCCACTCTACGCGCGGTGGGTGGATGACCTACTCACCGGTCCCATCCCGCACGAGACCGAGGCGACGTGCGACGACTGTGCGATGTGCGCGAAGGAGGGCCGCACACTCGGCGACTCGCACTTCTTCCGCCCGGAGACGAAGTGCTGCACGTACGTTCCCGCCCTGCCCAACTTCCTGGTCGGCGGGATTCTCGCCGACGAGGACGCCGCCATGGCGGCGGGAAGGGCGAGCGTCGAGGAGCGGATCAGGGCCGGTCTCGGCGTGACCCCGCTCGGAGTCGCCACCCCGCCGGTTCATCGATTGCTCCGCGAGAGCGGCGGAGCCGTCTTCGGGCGCGCCCAGGCCCTGCGCTGTCCTCACTACCGAGACGAGGACGGCGGGCGGTGCGGGATCTGGCGTCACCGGAACGCCGTGTGCGCGACCTGGTTCTGCAAGCACGTGCGGGGCGCCGTGGGAATGCGGTTCTGGCAAAGCCTCAACCGCCTGCTCGGCACGGTGGAGACGACCCTGGCGCACTGGTGTCTCCTCGATCTCGGGGTAGGCGCCGCGACCCTGACGCGCCTGTTCCCGCCGCCGCTCGAGCCAGGACAGCCCAGACTCCTCGGGGCAGAGGCCATCGACGGCATCGTCGAGCCCGTCGTCTATCGGGCCGGGTGGGGCGACTGGCACGGTCGCGAGCGCGAGTTTTTCCTGGCCGCAGGTCGGCTGGTGGAGAATCTCTCCTGGGCGCAGATCGTGTCCATCGGCGGACCGGAGGTACGGCTCTGCGCGAGGATGACGGTGGAGGCCTACACGGCCCTCACCTCACAGGCCATTCCCGACCGGCTGGTCCTCGGGTCGTTTCAGGCGGCGCCGATGGGCCACCACGCCAGCCGCGTGATCTCGTACGCGGCCTACGACCCGGTCGCGCTCCCCAAGGCCCTGATGGACGTCCTGCCGTACTTCGACGGCCGACCGACCCGAGACGTCCTGCGGGCGATCGAGCAGGATACCGGGCTCACGCTGGACCGATCGCTCGTACGCAAGCTCACCGATTTCGAGATCCTCGTCCCCGCCCCTGAGGGGGCTTGACACAGCCGGCAGGCCGTCGATAGTGTGCACCGCACTTTGACCCCGAGAGGAGACTGCATCATGGCCAGGCGAGCGAAGAAGGCGGTCGGCAAGGCGAAGGCCGGCAAGAAGAGCGGGAAGACGCTCACGGATCTCGACGTGAGTCGCGTGTCGGGAGGCATCAAGGGCGGCAAGGCGAAGACCGCCGACAAGGCCTTTCAAGCGATGGACGGCTACATCCGAGGGTAGCGATTTAGGTGTGGCCGAGCCGCCAGCGATACGACTGGGCCAGGATCCGCATCGTCGTCAGCGACAGCCGGAACACCGCGCGCAGGCGCGCGAAGGGCGAGCCCGGCCAGTCCTTGCGCCATAGATAGACGAGCCCCACCAGCGCGTAGGCGACCACGCGGGCGTACTGCACGGCCATGACCGACATCCGCCCCTCGTGCGTGGACAGCAGCGCCATGGACGCCGCGCGGCCGCGGCGGCTGCGCTTCCAGAAGCGCAAGACGCCGTCGCGCAGCAGCCGCATCTCGTCCGACTGCCCGGCGAACGCGCGGTAGAGCGCCTCGGCCAGCGCCACCCGCGTGCGCTGCGGCCCGCCCCGCGCGCGCGCGTAGGTGGCGAGCGCGCGGGGGACGTCGCCGCGGGCCGCGCGCAGCGCCTGGCGCAGGCGGAGGGCGTCGCGCGTGCACACGCTGAGCCCGGTGGCGGTCAGCGGATGGCAGCAGCCGGCGGCGTCGCCGACGAGGGCCAGGCGGCCGGCGGTCACCGCGGCGGGGACGATCGAATAGTTGGCGCCCACCAGCGCGGGCTGCGCGTGCAGCGCCGCGCGCACGCGCTCGCGGAACTCGGCGGGCAGCGCGCCCAGGTACGCGGGATCGCGGCGCACCGCCTCCACGCCGTGCGGGTTGCCCGGCACGTCGAACATCACGCGCGCGGCTCCCGGCCCGATCGCGTACGCCAGCACCGGCGACGGGCCGCCGAGGAAGACGTTGCCGAAACCCGGGCTGGGGACCTCGCCCGTCACCTGCACGCCGACCATGTTCGACAGCCGTACGCGCGTGTGGCCGATCGAGGCCAGGCGCCGCACCGTCGACGTGCCGCCATCGGCCGCGACGACGAGCCGCGCGCGCACGCTGACGATTCCCGTCGGCCGGGTCACGGTCACCGTGGCCGCCTCGGGCGCGGCGAGGTCGAGCGCGGTGACGCGGGCGTCCCGCCACAGGGTGACGTGGGGCAGCCGCGAGGCGACCTCCAGCAGCGTGGCGCTCAGCACCGCGTGATCCACCGCGAAGCCCGCGCGCTGCACGCCGGAGATCTCGCCGTACGGCAGCAGGTAAGGCACCGCCGCGGCCTCGGGCGAGACCGCGAACCCCAGGACCGGCGCCACGCCGGCCTTCTCCAGGGGCGCCAGCAGTCCCAGCTCGGCCAGGTCGCTGGCGCCGGGCGGGTGGATCAGCTCACCGGCCAGGCGCTTGGCGCCGTCCAGGCCGGGCTCGACCAGCAACACACGGTGGCCGAACTCCTGGAGCGCGGCCGCCACCGACACCCCGGCCACGCCGCCGCCGGCGACGACCACGTCCCAGGCGTCTGCGCGAGCGTGGCTCACGTCAGGCCCGCTCGGCGGCGCTCGGCACGACGGCCAGCGGTTGCCCCTCGACCAGCATCGCCGTGGTGTGGCGCAGGCGCAGGGCCAGCACGCGCGCGAGGTTGCGGAAGAGCTTGGCGCCGGTGAAGGGGAAGCGGCGGCGGATGCGCTCGAAGGCCTCGAGGTCCAGTCGCAGGACCTCGGCGGGGGTCTCGGCCACGACCGAGGCGCTGCGCGGCTCCTGGCTGACCAGGGCCATCTCGCCGAAGACCGTGCCGGGCTCGAGCTGGGCGAGGACCTTCTCGGTCCCGTCGGCCAGGCGATCGGAGACCCGCACGCGGCCGCTGACCACCATGTACATCTCGGTGCCTCTCTCGCCCTTTCGTACCACGAATTCGCCGGCCGGCACGGAATCCAGGCGTCCGAGCAGCACCACCTTGCGCGCCTCCCACAGCGACAGCCCCTGCAGCAGCGGGGACGAGCGGACCGTGGCGGGGTGCATCCGGGTCTGCACCAGGTCCCACAGCGTGACCAGGCGCGTGGAGTACATCAGGATCGGCGTCAGCATCAGCTCGCTGGCCATCGCCAGCAGCATCACCCCGGCGGCCAGCCACCCGAACTGGACCGTGGGCACGAAGTTGGAAGACGCCAGGGCGAGGAAGCCGGCCGCCAGCGCCAGCGACACGTAGATGATCGGGCGGCCCTGCGACCGCATGGTGTTGAACATCGCGATCTTCTGGTCGTGGTGGAGGTTGAGCTGGCGGTTGTAGGTCACCATGTGGTGCACGGTGTCGTCCACCGCGATGCCGATGGCGATGGTGGCGATGAGCGCGTTGCCGGTGTTGAGCGGGATCCCGAGCAGCCCCATGAGGCCGTAGTTGAAGAGGATCGGCACCACGTTGGGGATGAGCGACAGGGCGCCCGCCTTGACCGACATGAACAGCAGCGCGTGGATGACGCCGATGATCAGGAACGTCCACGCGAAGCTCGTCAGCTCGTTGATGGCCATGTAGTCCGAGGCGTTGTTGAACAGGATCGTCTCGCCGGTCGGCTTCACCGAGATGTTGGGGGGGACGTTCCTGGCCACCCAGGCGTCGACCCGGCGCAGCAGGACCGAGAGGTCGCCGGAGCCGGTGAGGTTGTGGCGGACGACGATGTTGGCCGCCGAGGCGTTGAAGTCGAGGAATTTTGTCAGCTCCTTGCCCTCCAGCATTAACAGATACTGGGCGACCTGGTCGCTCGTCTGGGGAATCGTCTCGAAGGCGGGGTCGCCGCCGTGCATCTCGCGGTTCATCTTCCGGAGGTAGTCGGCCACCGAGACGCTCCGGTCGATCATGCCGATGCTGGTCAGGTGATCTTGCAGCCCGGCCACCAGGGCGAGGAAGGCCGGGTCCTTGGCGCCGTCGGCCCGTCCGGTGTCGAGGACGATGTAGAAGCCGAGGCCGCCGGCCAGCGAGCGGTGCAGGTCCTCGATCCGGGTCCGGATCGGCGAGCGCTCCGGGAAGAAGCTGATCAGGTCCGTGCTGACGCGCAGCGAGTACCAGCCCACGAGCGAGCCGGCCGTGAGCAGGCCGGTGACGACCAGGATCGGCACGCGGTAGCGGAGGTTGAATTCGCCCAGCCGCTGCATGAGGCGGGGGATGGTGCCGTGGTCCGACTCGTGGGTGAGGACGGCGTGGCGGAAGCGGCGCGGCACCCGCCAGAAGCGCAGCATCGGCGGCAGCAGCGCCATGGTCACCACGAAGTTGGCGGTGAGGCCGAGCGAGGAGGCCCAGCCGAACTGGATCAGCATGGTGATGTCGGTCGTCACCAGGCTGCCGAACCCGACCACCGTGGTGCCGGTCGTGATCAGGATCGGCAGTGCGGACTCCTTCAGCATCGTTCGCAGCGCGGTCAGCTTGTCGTCGCCCCGCTCGAGCCGGTGGTGGTACTCCGAGATCATGTGCACGTCTTCGGTGAAGCCGATGGCCAGCAGCAGCGACGGCAGGATCCCGGTCAGGATCGTGAGCGGCAGGTCGAAGACCGCCATGAGGCCGAGGCTCCACACGATGCTGACCACCGCCGTCACGATGGGGACGACCACGCCCTGGAGCATGCGGAACGACAGGAGCAGCGTGACCAGCAGCACCGCGATCGAGAGCGGGATGACGGTCTTCTGGTCGGCCTTCACGTAGTCCGCATACGTCGCCTTGGTGTAGGGCGCTCCCACCTGGTAGATCGTGAGGCCGGGCCGGCTCTCGCGGGCGATGAGGGCTTCCACCTGACCGACGAAGCGATGATTGAACCCGGCGTCGTCGGGGCGGGGATCGGCGTACATCGTGATCCCGGTCGCGCGCGCGTTCCGGGCGACGAGGTTGCCGACCAGCACGCGGTTGCCGAGCGCGTCGGCACGGATGCGCTCGACCTCGGCCGCCGTGCGGGGCAGCGTCTCGACGAGCAGGTCGGTGTCGAGCGCGTCGCCCTCGCCCTTGATGTTCTTGACGGTGGTGAGGCTCTCCACCCGGCTCACCGCGGGCAGCGCCGCCAGCCCGTCCGACAGCCGCTTGACGGCCGCCAGCACGCCGGGGGCGAAGACGTCGTCGGCCTTCACGAGGACCACGGTGAGGTTGTCGTTCCCGAACCGCGCCTTGGCCTTCTCGTAGAAGGCTCGGTCGGGATCGTGCCTGACCATCAGGCCTTCGGCCGATTCATCGATGCGCAGGCGCGGGATCTGCCAGCCGAGCAGCAGCGTGACCACCAGCACCGCGGCGCACGACGCGACCGGGTGGTCGAGGATCCAGAGCAGCGCGCGGGTCACCGGACCAGCTCGGTCTCCGTGAAGAAGTCGTCCTTGAGGCCCCGGTTGACGGCCCGCCTCTCGACGGTGATCAGCGTACGGGTGCCGTTCACCACGTCGTGCATCTCGATCTCGTCGGCGCGCCACACCGGACCGGCCACGTTGACGAGCTTGCGGTGGTTCTCGACCTTCTCGAGCTTGGCCTGCTTATCGTAGTACTCGCGCTTCACGGTGACGAGCGTGTCCTTGCGGACCCAGATCCGGCGGCGGCCGTAGCCGCTGTCCGAGGCCTGCCGCTCGGTGGCGGGGGTGGCGTCGATGACGAAGCAGTCCACGCCGTCCACCGCCTCCGAGCCGACCAGCGCGTAGGTGTTGACGGCCACGTTCTCGGCCCGGAGGTCCTCGTAGGCGAAGTCGGTGCCGAGGAACCGGTTCTTCTTGCCGCTGGCCGCGATGCGCTTGGGCTTCTTCACCGCCGGCAGGTACAGCCACTGGTCGTCGTTGCCGTCCTTGCCCTCCCAGGTGAGCAGGCCGGTGTTCTCGACGTCGCGCGGGGCCAGGAAGCGGACCAGGATCTTGTCGAGGTCGCCGGGTCCGCTCAGCAGGTAGCGGACCAGCTTGCGCTCCTTCGAGGCGCCGGCCTTGCTGATGAGCTTGAGCAGCTGGCGCTCCTCCTCATCCTTCACCCGATGCGTCTCGCGCTGCTTCTTCATAATGTCGCTTCCGGTGGGATCGGCCGCCGGCGCCGGGCCGACGAGGGCGAGGACGGCGATGACCACGAGGGCGAACCGTCGCGACCGGTGAGCCGACATGGCGCCTCCGTCAGAAGAGATAGCGCAGGACGAGGAAGAAGCGATCGTTGTCCCGCCAGCGACCCCAGAAAGTGTCGGGCTTTCCGGTGAGGAAGTCCAGCCCCGCCTCGACGTGGACGGCGTCGGTGATGCGATGGTTGCCCTTGAATTGTAAATAATAGCTGGGGGTCACCGCGAGATCGGCGACGCCGCTGAGCTTGAGCGACGTGTCCTCGGTGAGCTTGGCCTGGATGCGCCCGATGATCGCGTCGCGGAAGCCGCTGTCGGCGAGCAGGCTGCCGACCAGGGGGGACTTGTCCTTCTCGATGAAGCCGGAGTGCGGAATCCGCCGCAGCACGGTCTC
>JBGPZN010000634.1:0-2066 GCA_041493815.1 Methylomirabilia bacterium | reverse complement strand
TGGGGGGGACGAATGCTGGTGGTCGGGTTCGTCGCCGGCGTGCCGCAGATCCCGGCCAATCGGCTCCTGGTGAAGCACCGCGCCGTGCTGGGCTCGTCGCTCCGCTACTTTCGATGGCACGCCCCCGACAAGCTGCGCCGCTCCGTCGAGGAGCTGGTGCGGTGGTACGGCGAGGGCAAGCTGAGGCCGTACATCACGCATCGCCTGCCGCTCGAGCGCACCGTGGAGGCGATCCGGCTGCTCACGGACCGCAAGGCGCACGGCAAGATCGTCGTCGTGCTGGAGCCCCGGTGATGGAGATCCGTCTCGCGCGACACGGCCGGCACGTGGCCGTCGTGACCATCGACAACCAGCCGCGCCGGAACGCCATGACCCGGCAGATGCTGGCCGACCTGGCCCGGCTGTGGGACGAGCTGGAACGCGACGACTGCCGCTGTATCGTGCTGACGGGCGCCGGTGACCGCGCCTTCACCGCCGGCGCCGACATCAGCGGCGACCTGTCGGCGGCGCCGGAGGCGGCCAGGATCGTCAATCACGCGCTGCTGAAGAGCGACCCGTACTCCAAGCCGATCGTCGCCGCCGTCAACGGCGACTGCATCGGCGGCGGGGTCGAGCTGCTGCTGTCCACCGACATCCGCGCTGCCGCCCCCCACGCGCGGTTCGGGCTGCCCGAGGTCCGGTGGTCGATCTACCCGTTCGGCGGGGCGACGATCAAGCTGGTCCAGCAGATCGGCTACGTCCATGCCATGGACCTGCTGCTCACGGCCCGGCTCGTTGACGCCGGGGAGGCCGCGCGGCTGGGGCTGGTCAACCGCGTGGTGGCCGCGGCCGACCTCATGGCGTGGGCGCTCGAGACCGCCGAGACCATCGCGGCGAACAGCCCGACGGCCGTGCAGGCGGTCAAGCGGCAGGTCAGCGCGACGATCGCCGACCACGTCCGCACGCGCGAGGTGCTCGAGCAGGAGCTCGGAGACCGGGTGCGGGCCAGCGCCCACTTCACCGAGGGCATCGCCGCGTTCCGCGAGAAGCGCCAGCCTCGGTACGACTGATCCGCGGTGAGCGTGCACCCCACGAGCCGCACGCTCGGCGCGCTGATCGACGAGATGGCCGCCACCCGGCCGCACGCCGAGGCGGTGGTCTTCCGCGATCAGCGTCTCACCTACGGGGCGCTGCGGGCGCGCGTCGACGAGTTCGCGCGGGCGCTCCTGGCGGTCGGCGTGACGCGCGGCGATCGCGTCGCAGTCCTCCTGCCGAACCGTCCCGAATGGCTCATCGCCGCGCTTGCGACCGCCAGGATCGGCGGGATGGTCGCGGCCATCAGCACTTTCTCGACGCCGCGCGAGCTGGCCTGGGCGCTCGAGCACTCCGAGGCGACGGCGCTCATGACCGCCGCGGCGTTTCGCGGACGCGGCTATCTCGGCGCGCTCCACGACCTCTGTCCCGAGCTCGCCCGGAGCGCGCCCGGGGAGGTCAGGAGCGCTCGGCTGCCTCGACTTCGCACGGTGGTGTGCTTCGACGAACGGCGCCACGACGGCGTCTTCCATCCCGACGACTTCCTCGCCCGCGCCTCCGGGACGAGAACCGCGGCGCTGGAGGCGGCTCGGCGGTCGGTGCACCCCCGTGACGTCTGCTACATCCTGTACACGTCAGGCTCGACGGCCACGGCGAAGGGGGTGATGCTGGCGCACGGCGGCGTGATCGAGAACGGGTTCAACATCGGCGAGCGCCAGCATCTCACGTCGGGGGATCGGCTGTGGCTCGCCGTCCCGCTGTTCTGGTCGTTCGGGTCGGCGAACGCGTTCCCCGCCATCGTGACCCACGGCGGCTGCGTGGTGCTGCAGGAGAGCTTCGAGCCTGGCGAAGCGCTGGAGCTTCTCGATCGTGAGCGGTGCAGCGTCTACTACGGCATGGCCAACATGGCCCGCGCCATGCTGGAACATCCCGATCGCCCCCGACGCCGGCTGGCCTCCATGCGGACGGGCCTCACCATCGGCCTGCCGGAAGACATCGAGATGACGATGGAGGCCGTCGGCGCCCGCGAGCTCTGCAACGTGTACGGATCGACC